>NZ_JBVHMU010000003.1:0-244603 GCF_055558275.1 Streptomyces sp. NPDC025806
GTTGATAGGCCAGATCTGGAAGCACCGCAAGGTGTGGAGGTGACTGGTACTAATAGGCCGAGGGCTTGTCCTCAGTTGCTCGCGTCCACTGTGTTGGTTCTGAAACCACGAACAACCGTCGTAGTCATAGGCCACGACTCCGGTTGACAGTTTCATAGTGTTTCGGTGGTCATAGCGTGAGGGAAACGCCCGGTTACATTCCGAACCCGGAAGCTAAGCCTCACAGCGCCGATGGTACTGCAGGGGGGACCCTGTGGGAGAGTAGGACGCCGCCGAACTCCTTTTGATAAAGCCTCTGGCCCTGAGCATTCTGCTCGGGGCCAGAGGCTTTTTTGTTGTGTGTCACCGTTCGTTCACGTTGGACGACGACCATCCGGGTCATGGGCACAGTCGCAATGCTGCAGGCCGCCGGCATCGGTACCGGCGACGAGGTCATCGTCCCCGCCTACGGCAACTCTGAGATCGCCGAGGCCGTCGCGCGGACCGGGGCCGCCCCCGTCTTCGCCGACATCGATCCGGACACGTACTGCATCGACCCCGCACACGTCGCCGCCTGCGTGAACGAGCGGACGGCCGCCGTCGTCCCCGTGCACCGGTTCGGGCGCCGGGCCGATGTCGCCCGGCTCAGGGACCTCGGAGCGAAGCACGGACTGCTGGTTCTCGAGCACGGTGAGGCCGAGAAGCCGTACGACCAGGTCGTGCAACGTCGGGCCCACGCCGCGTACTTGAGCGGGCGGCTCAGCGGCGTACGGACGCCTCAGGGGCACGACGGGCACACCTATCAGCAGTACGTCGTGCGCGTACCCGGGAACGGGCGGCCGGACCGGGACGCCTTCGCGCGGGTGCTGCGGGGCAAGGGGATCGAGTGCAGTGTGCCCGTGAAGACGCCGGTGCACCGCATGCCGGCCTTCCGACGTGATGTCGCGCTGCCGGAGACGGAGCGGGCCGCTGACGAGACACTGGCGCTGCCGGTCGACGGGCGTATGTCCCGGCGCCAGTTGCAGCGGCTGGTCGCGAACTGCAATGCGCTCGGCGGGTTGCTCCAGCCGGCGTTCTGAAAGCGGGAGAACGGCCGCCGGAGGGTGGTTCGAAGAGCCCTGAACTTCAGGTATGCTTTTTCTTGTTGGCGCGCGGGAAACCGCGAAAGCGACAGGCCCCTATAGCTCAGTCGGTAGAGCGTCTCCATGGTAAGGAGAAGGTCAGCGGTTCGATTCCGCTTGGGGGCTCGGTAATTGAGGCCTCCGCCCTGATCGGGCGGGGGCCTTTTTCGTTGGGCCAGGGCCGGAAGGTCGCACCCGCCGGAGCGGGTGCGACCGGGGCCTCAGTCGTGGTGCAGGCCGGCGACGCGCATCGTCAGGATGGCCATGTCGTCCGACGGGGCGTCCGCGGCGAACCGCTCCACCGCGCGCATGATGCGTGCTGCCACCGCACCCGCCGTCAGGCCCGTGCAGGTGGACAGGACTTCGGCCAGACCGTCGTCGCCCAGCATGCGCGTGCCCTCACGGCGCTCTGTGATGCCGTCCGTGACACACAGGAGGACGTCGCCCGGGTCCAGGGTCATCGTCTGCTCGTACAGCTCCAGGTCGTCCATGACGCCCAGAAGCGGCTGGGGCTCGGCGAACGGGACGACCGTGCCGTCCTGGCGCAGGCGCAGCGGCAGGGGGTGTCCGGCGCAGACCATCTTCAGGACGGCCGAGCCGTCCTCCTGCGGCCACAACTCCCCGTAGAGGAGCGTGAGGAAGCGGCTGCGGGCGCCCTCGTCGAGGATCGCCGCGTTCAGGCGCTCCAGGACGGCGGGGCCGCCGAAGCCCTCGCGGGCCAGGAGGCGCAGGGCGTGACGGGCCAGGCCGGTGACCGCGGCGGCCTCCGGGCCCGTGCCGCAGACGTCGCCGATGGCGAAGCCGTACGCGCCGTCGCGGATCGGGAAGAGGTCGTAGAAGTCACCGCCGACCTCGTTGCCCTCGCCGGCCGCGCGGTAGATGACCTCGACCTCGACGCCTGGGACCTCCGGGAGCTCCGGCGGGAGGAGGCTGCGCTGCAGGGACTGGCTGATCGCCATGCGCTCCGAATAGAGGCGGGCGTTGTCGAGGGCCAGGGCGGCGCGGCGGCTCAGGTCCTCGGCGAGCTCCAGGATCTCCTGGCGGAAGTGCTCGTCCGTCGGCTTGCCGAGCGTGAGCATGCCGATGACGCGGTTGCGCGCGACGAGGGGGAGGACCACGGTCTCGCCGCCGACGGCCGAGGCCGTCTGCAGGGTCGTGCCGATGCCCGAGCTGACGCTGGCCGGTTCGCCGCGACCGAGGCTGCGCATGGAGGTGCGCAGTGCCGCCTGGTGGGCGGCCTCGGCCGGCGCCGACCAGACGCGGGCGCCCGGCGTCGGAACCGGCTCAGGCGGCGCGATCTTGGAAAGCAGGGCTTTCAGGCCATCGATGCGTTCCTCGTCCTCGTGCAGCACATAGGAGAGGTACGGCTCCGAGGACTGGTCGGCGATCGTGTAGACGGCGCACCAGGTGGCCAGGGTCGGGACCGTCATCTGCGCCATGAGGGCGAGGGTCTGGTCGCGGTCGAGCGTGCCGGCGAGGAGGTCGGACGCCTCCACGAGGAAGCTCAGCGAGCCGCGGCGCAGCTTCTCGAGCTCGCCCAGGCGGGCGGACTCGACGGCCAGCGCGATGCGGTCCGCGGCGAACTGGAGCCGCAGCGCCTCTTCGTTGGAGTAGCGGTCCGGGGCCTCCGCCGCGACGCCCAGGGAGCCGGTGAGGCGGCCCTCGACCTTGAGGGGGACCGTGACGACCGAACGCATCCCCGTGCCGTTCAGGAGCGGGACCGCGCCCGGGACCTGGGTGAGGTCCTCGTGGACGGCGGGCATGCGGGCCGACCCGTAGCGGCCGGGGCCGACCTCGACGGGCACGCGCGCGAAGCGCTGACGGGCCGAGGGCAGTCCGGTGGAGGCGCGGACCTCCAACTCGGTCTCGTCGTCCGTCGCGAGGAGCAGGAAGGCGGAGTCGCCGTCGAGCATGTCGCGGGCGCGCTCCACGGTGCGCTGGAGGAGGCCGTCGAGGTCGTCGGGGGCCGGTGAGCCGATGAAGACCTCGAAGGGGTCCGAGCCCTGGCCGTCGCCGTGCGAGGAGGAGTCGGGGGCGGGCACGCGCAACGGGGTCTGCAGGACGGCCCGCTCGTGGTCGCGCACCAGGAGGCAGACCGTGGAGGGATCGCCGTCGGTGTCGCGCACGCGCAGGTGTGACGCGTACACGGGAGCGACGCGGCCGTCGGCGCCGCGGATGCCGTAGCTGCCTTCCCAGCGCGACAGTTGGAGCGCGTCGGCGATGCCGGTACTCGTGCCGGGGGTGTGCGGCCAGGCCGCGAGGTCGGTGAGCGGCTTGCCGACGACCTGCTCGGCCGCGTAGCCGAACAGGTGCTCGGCGTCCTCGTTCCAGGCGGTGATGGCGCCCGTCTTGTCGATCTGGACCACGGCGACGCGGACGCGCTCGTCGGCGAGAGGGAGCAGCGCCGAGGGGAGTGCGGGGCCTGCGGTGCGGGTGCCCACCGACCGCTCGGGCAGGTCGAGTTGGAACCAGACCACCTTGTGGGTGGCCGAGTAGTCGACGCCCCAGCGGCCGGCGAGCGCGGCGCAGAGCTGGAGGCCGCGACCGCCCTCGCGGTCGGGGCTGCCCATGTTGATGGCCGCGGACTGGAGCGGGATCTCCCGCTCCGGATAGCGGTCGGAGACCTGGATGCGGACGTGGTCCTCACTGCGCAGACACAGGACCTCCGCGGATGTGCCCGCGTGGACGACGGCATTGGTCACGAGCTCGCTGGTCAGGACCACGGCGTCGTCGATGATGTCGCTGTAGCCCCACCCCTGGAGGGTGTCGCGCACGAAGGAGCGGGCGGTCGCGACGGAGCGCCCGACGGGTTCGAAGGTGGCGGCCGCGCGCGCGGTGATCACAGAACTCCCTGTACGAGTAGTACTCGCTGTACGAATGTCGAGGCCCAGGTCTCCCGTACCCATGTCTCGGCCGCCCCTCCGATGCCCGCTCGTTTTCCGCCACCGACCAGGCCGGGCGGACCGGGGTGGGTGGACAGCCGCTGCCCAGGTTACTTACCTTCGCCGTCCGTGCGGATGCCGGTCGCCAGTGTTTCCGCCGGGCGGGTGTGCGGAGGGTGTGCGAAGCTGCCGAACTGTTATGGCCTGGTTCAGCCATGGTGAAACACTGGGCAAGCTTCCTGTCGGTACGCATCGAAACGCGGGTGCGGCGGTAGAAGCGAAACCGAGCAACCCGAGCAGTACAGGTCGACCCCTGCGGGAGGGACACAGTGGAGTCTGGCGCAGCGACGCGGGGCAAGAAAGCGCGCGCGGAAGGCGGACAGTCCCTGACGAAACAGCGCAAATCGCGCGGCGGCAGTGGCACGACGACGGTCGACACGGCCTCGCTGAACCGGCTTCTGGCCGGTCTGGTCGCGATGCGGGACGGCAACTTCCGCAAGCGGCTGACGGTCAGCGGCGACGGCGTGATGTCGGAGATCGCGGCCGTTTTCAACGAGGTGGCCGACCGGAACCTGCACCTGACGGGCGAGCTGTCACGCGTGCGGCGCATGGTCGGGCGTGAGGGCAAGCTCACCGAGCGGCTGGAGGAAGGTGCCTGTGAGGGCTCCTGGGCCGCCGCGGTCAGCGCGTCGAACGCCCTGGTCGACGACCTCGTACGGCCCGTCTCCGAGGTCAGCAGGGTGCTCTCCGCGGTCGCGGAGGGTGACCTGTCGCCGAGGATGGAGCTGCGGGCCCAGGGGCCGGGGGACGGCACCGGGCATCCGCTGCGCGGCGAGTTCCTCAAGGTCGGCCGGACGGTCAACAACCTGGTCGACCAGCTCTCCACCTTCACCGACGAGGTCACGCGCGTGGCCAGCGAGGTGGGAACCGAGGGCAAGCTCGGCGGTCAGGCCCGGGTGCGCGGAATGTCCGGTTCGTGGAAGGATCTCACGGATTCCGTCAACAACATGGCGTACCGGCTCACCGCTCAGGTGCGTGACATTGCTCTCGTGACGACGGCCGTGGCCAAGGGTGATCTGTCCCGGAAGGTCACCGTCGACGTCGCGGGCGAGATGCTCGAGCTGAAGAACACCGTCAACACGATGGTGGACCAGCTGTCCTCGTTCTCCTCCGAGGTGACCCGCGTCGCCCGCGAGGTGGGCACCGAGGGCGAGCTCGGCGGGCAGGCGCAGGTGCCCGGTGTGGCCGGCGTGTGGAAGGACCTCACCGATTCGGTGAACCTGATGGCCGGCAACCTGACGGCCCAGGTGCGCGGTATCGCCGAGGTCACCACGGCGGTCGCCAACGGTGACCTGTCCCGGAAGGTCACGGTGTCGGCGCGGGGCGAGGTGGCCCAGCTCGCCGAGACGATCAACCAGATGACCGAGACGCTGCGCACCTTCGCGGACGAGGTCACGCGCGTCGCCAACGAGGTGGGTGCCGAGGGCCAGCTCGGCGGCCAGGCCAACGTGCCGGGCGCGGCCGGTACGTGGAAGGACCTCACCGACTCGGTCAACACGGTTTTCAGGAACCTGACGACCCAGGTGCGTGACATCGCCACTGTCACGACAGCGGTGGCGAACGGTGACCTCTCCCAGAAGGTGACCGTCGACGTCGCGGGCGAGATGCTCGAGCTGAAGAACACCGTCAACACGATGGTGGACCAGCTGTCGGCCTTCGGTGCCGAAGTCACGCGCGTGGCACGGGAGATCGGTGTCGAGGGTGAGCTCGGCGGCCAGGCGCTCGTCGTGGGCGCCGCCGGTACCTGGAAAGACCTCACCGACTCTGTGAACACGGCTTTCCGCAACCTCACCGGACAGGTGCGGAACATCGCCCAGGTGACGACGGCGGTGGCGAACGGCGACCTCTCCCAGAAGGTCACCGTCGACGTGTCCGGCGAGATGCTCCAGCTGAAGAACACCGTGAACACGATGGTGGACCAGCTGTCGAGCTTCGCCGACCAGGTGACCCGTATGGCGCGCGACGTGGGTACGGAGGGCCGCCTCGGCGGCCAGGCCCGTGTGGACGGCGTGAGCGGCACCTGGAAGGAGCTCACCGACTCCGTCAACTTCATGGCCGGGAACCTGACTTCACAGGTGCGGCAGATCGCTCAGGTCACTACGGCTGTAGCGCGCGGTGACCTCTCCCAGAAGATCGACGTGGACGCGCGCGGCGAGATCCTGGAGCTGAAGAACACCATCAACACGATGGTCGACCAGCTGTCCGCCTTCGCGGACCAGGTGACCCGCGTGGCCCGTGAGGTGGGTACGGAAGGCCGGCTGGGCGGACAGGCGCAGGTGCCCGGTGTGGCCGGTGTGTGGCGCGATCTGACCGACTCCGTGAACGGCATGGCGGGCAACCTCACGGCCCAGGTGCGCAACATCGCGCAGGTCGCCACCGCGGTCGCCCGTGGTGACCTGTCGCAGAAGATCGACGTGGACGCGCGCGGCGAGATCCTGGAGCTGAAGAACACCCTCAACACGATGGTGGACCAGCTCTCCGCGTTCGCCGAGCAGGTGACGCGGGTGTCCCGTGAGGTGGGTACGGACGGCATCCTCGGCGGGCAGGCCGAGGTGCAGGGTGTGTCGGGTACGTGGAAGGACCTGACGCAGTCCGTGAACGGCATGGCCAACAACCTGACCCTTCAGGTGCGCAACATCGCCGAGGTCACTACAGCTGTAGCGCGCGGTGACCTCTCCAAGAAGATCACCGTCGACGCCAAGGGCGAGATCCTCGAACTCGTCACCACGGTCAACACGATGGTCGACCAGCTGTCGTCGTTCGCCGAGCAGGTGACCCGCGTGGCCCGTGAGGTGGGCACCGAGGGCCAGCTGGGCGGCCAGGCGCGCGTCCCCGGCGTCACGGGCATCTGGAAGGACCTGAGCGACAACGTCAACCTGATGGCCAACAACCTGACCATGCAGGTGCGCAACATCTCCCAGGTGGCCGCGGCCGTCGCCAACGGCGACCTGACCCGGACGGTGACCATCGAGGCGCGCGGCGAGGTCGCGCAGCTCGCCGACACGTTCAACACCATGGTGAAGACGCTGAGTTCGTTCGCCGACCAGGTCACCAAGGTGGCCCGCGAGGTGGGCACGGACGGCATCCTCGGCGGCCAGGCCCGCGTACCCGGCGTGTCCGGTACGTGGAAGGACCTCACCGAGTCCGTGAACGGCATGGCGTCGAACCTCACCGGCCAGGTGCGCAACATCGCGATGGTCACGACGGCCATCGCCAAGGGCGACCTGACCAAGAAGATCGACATCGACGCGCGCGGCGAGATCCTCGAGCTGAAGACGACGATCAACACGATGGTCGACCAGCTGTCGTCGTTCGCCGAGGAGGTCACGCGCGTGGCCCGCGAGGTGGGCACCGAGGGGCAGCTGGGCGGCCAGGCACGCGTGCGTGACGTGGACGGCACCTGGCGCGACCTCACCGAGTCCGTGAACGAGATGGCCGGGAACCTGACCCGTCAGGTGCGCGCCATCGCGGCCGTCGCCACCGCGGTGACCCGCGGCGACCTCAACCTCAAGATCGACGTCGACGCGGCGGGCGAGATCCAGGTCCTCCAGGACAACATCAACAAGATGATCTCGAACCTGCGCGACACCACGATCGCCAACGAGGAGCAGGACTGGCTCAAGGGCAACCTGGCGCGCATCTCGGGTCTGCTCCAGGGCCGCCGCGACCTCGACGACGTGGCCTCGCTGATCATGAGCGAGCTGACGCCCGTGGTGTCCGCGCAGCACGGCGCGTTCTTCATGGCGCTGCCCCTCGACGAGGCCGCCGACCCGGCGACCACCGACGAGGACGCGTACGAGCTGCGCATGCTGGGCAGCTACGGCTACTCGATGGGGTCCATGCCGACCTCGTTCCGGCCCGGCGAGACGCTCATCGGGACGGCCGCCCAGGAGCGGCGCACGATCCTCGTGGACAACGCGCCCAGTGGCTACCTGAAGATCGCCTCCGGGCTCGGGGAGGCGCCGCCGGCCCAGGTCGTCGTGATCCCCGTGCTCTTCGAAGGCACGGTGCTCGGCGTGATCGAGCTGGCGTCGTTCACGCCGTTCACGCAGATCCAGAAGGACTTCCTGAACCAGATCGCCGAGATGATCGCGACGAGCGTCAACACGATCTCGGTGAACTCCAAGACCGAGGTCCTGCTGAAGCAGTCCCAGGAGCTGACCGAGCAGCTGCGCGAGCGCTCGGCCGAGCTGGAGAACCGGCAGAAGGCCCTCCAGGCGTCCAACGCCGAGCTGGAGGAGAAGGCCGAGCTGCTCGCCCGGCAGAACCGCGACATCGAGGTGAAGAACACCGAGATCGAGGAGGCGCGCCAGGTCCTGGAGGAGCGTGCCGAGCAGCTCGCCGTGTCGATGCGCTACAAGAGCGAGTTCCTCGCCAACATGTCGCACGAACTGCGGACGCCGCTCAACTCGCTGCTCATCCTGGCGAAGCTGCTCGCGGACAACGCGGACGCGAACCTGACGCCCAAGCAGGTCGAGTTCGCCGAGACGATCCACGGGGCGGGCTCGGACCTGCTGCAGCTGATCAACGACATCCTGGACCTGTCGAAGGTCGAGGCGGGCAAGATGGACGTGTCGCCGACGCGCATCGCCCTGGTGCAGCTCGTCGACTACGTGGAGGCGACGTTCCGCCCGCTGACCGCGGAGAAGCAACTCGACTTCTCCGTAAGGGTCTCGCCGGAACTGCCCACCACCTTGCACACCGACGAACAGCGCCTCCTCCAGGTGCTGCGCAACCTCCTCTCCAACGCGGTGAAGTTCACCGACTCCGGAGCGGTGGAGCTGGTCATCCGGCCCGCCGGCAGCGACGTGCCCCACGCGATCCGTGAACAGCTCCTGGAAGCGGGCTCGTTGCAGGACGCGGACGCCGATCTGATCGCCTTCTCGGTGACCGACACCGGCATCGGCATCGCCGGCAGCAAGATGCGCGTCATCTTCGAGGCGTTCAAACAGGCCGACGGCACGACGAGCCGCAAGTACGGCGGCACCGGGCTCGGCCTGTCCATCAGCCGGGAGATCGCACGGCTGCTGGGCGGCGAGATCCACGCGGCGAGCGAGCCCGGACGCGGCTCCACGTTCACGCTGTACCTGCCGCTGCACCCCGCCGAGCTGCCGCCCCAGGGGTACGCGCAGCTGGCGCCGTCCGTGGAGCCGGGGCGCCCGCTGGCCCTCGAGCCCGCGCCCGAGTCCACCGAGGCGGAGACCCCGGCGGAGGTGAAGTCGTACCAGGAGACGCAGAGCGGTGCGGCCGCGCTCTTCAGGCGGCGGCGCCGGCACGCGCCGGCGCCCGAGCAGGGCACGGACCTCGGGGCGCGGGCGAACGACGCCGGGTCGCAGGGCCGCGAGCGCTGGGACGCCGGGGCGGAGGAGAACGCGCCGAAGCCGCGGCGCGCCTTCCAGTTCGGCGGCGAGAAGGTCCTCATCGTCGACGACGACATCCGCAACGTGTTCGCCCTGACCAGCGTCCTGGAGCAGCACGGCCTGTCGGTCCTGTACGCGGAGAACGGCCGTGAGGGCATCGAGGTCCTGGAGCAGCACGACGACGTGACGGTCGTGCTGATGGACATCATGATGCCGGAGATGGACGGGTACGCGACGACGACGGCGATCCGGCGGATGCCGCAGTTCGCGGGGCTGCCGATCATCGCCCTCACCGCGAAGGCGATGAAGGGCGACCGGGAGAAGGCGATCGAGTCCGGGGCTTCCGACTATGTGACGAAGCCGGTCGATCCTGATCATCTGCTCGCGGTGATGGAGCAGTGGATGCGCGGTGAGTGACCGGAATCCGGAACCTTCACGTGTACTTGCTGACTGAGTGTGGTCGAACTCGTGTAGAACTGCGGGAATCGGGGAACCTTCAGGTCTCCCGCTACGTTTCTGCTACGTGCACAGTGACATCGCGGTGACAGGGTGTGGCGACAGGCGGGGTGCGGCTACCATGACCGGCACAAGGACGGGCGGCGCAAGGGAGTCGTTCCCCGGGGCGGCGGCAGGAGCCACCCCGAGTCCTGCGGACAGGGGCGGCCCCATGCCGGGGCGAGGAGGGCGGGCCATGGTGCAGAAGGCCAAGATCCTCCTGGTCGATGACCGGCCGGAGAATCTGTTGGCGCTGGAGGCCATTCTCTCCGCGCTCGATCAGACGCTGGTGCGGGCATCGTCCGGGGAGGAAGCGCTCAAAGCGCTGCTCACGGACGACTTCGCGGTCATTCTGCTGGACGTCCAGATGCCGGGAATGGACGGATTCGAAACCGCCGCGCACATCAAGCGCCGCGAGCGGACACGCGACATCCCGATCATCTTCCTCACCGCGATCAACCACGGCCCGCACCACACCTTCCGGGGCTACGCGGCCGGCGCGGTGGACTACATCTCGAAGCCGTTCGACCCGTGGGTGCTGCGCGCCAAGGTCTCGGTCTTCGTCGAGCTGTACATGAAGAACTGCCAACTGCGGGAGCAGGCCGCCCTGCTGCGCCTCCAGCTGGAGGGCGGCGGCAAGGCCGTCGGCGACACCAAGGAGCCCGCGGGCCTGCTCGCCGAGCTGTCGGCGCGGCTCGCCGCCGTCGAGGAGCAGGCCGAGGCGCTCTCCAAGCAGCTCGACGACGACTCGGCGGACGCGGCGGCGGTGGCCACCGCCGCGCATCTGGAGCGCAAGCTGACCGGACTGCGCAGAGCGCTCGACGCGCTGGAGCCCGGCACCGGCACCGGCGCGCCCACGCTCCCGTCGCCGAACTGAGCGGAAGGCTCAAGGGGCCCGGGCGGATCCGCGGTGCAGAACCGAGGCGCTGACCGGCCCTTGAGGCCGCGTCAGCACACCGCGCCTCAGACCGCGACACGAACGGGTGAAGCGGTGGGCACACGTGTCCCGGGTCGCCCTCCCCGGTAACCTCACACCTATGGCCTCACGTCCCGCAGCCAAGAAGACGCCCGCGAAGAAGGCGGCCGCGCCGACCAAGGCTCCGGCGAAGAAGGCCCCTGCGAAAAGAGCCCCCGCCAAGAAGGCGCCGGCCAAGAAGGCACCCGCCAAGAAGGCCGCGGCGAAGAAGACCGCGCCCAAGCCGGCGCCCAATCCGACGGGCGGTCTCTACAAGGTCGTACGGGCCCTGTGGCTCGGCGTCGCGCACAGCGTGGGGGCGATGTTCCGCGGCATAGGGCGTGGCGCCAAGGGGCTCGACCCGGCGCACCGCAAGGACGGTCTCGCGCTGCTGCTGCTCGGCGTCGCGCTGATCTGCGCCGCCGGTACCTGGTCCAATCTGCGGGGCCCCGTCGGCGACCTCGTCGAGATGCTGGTGACCGGCGCCTTCGGCCGGCTCGACCTGCTCGTGCCGATCCTGCTCGGCATCATCGCCGTCCGCCTGATCCGGCACCCCGAGAAGCCCGAGGCCAACGGGCGCATCGTCATCGGCCTGTCCGCGCTCGTCATCGGCGTCCTCGGCCAGGTCCACATCGCCTGCGGCGCACCCGCGCGCAGCGACGGCATGCAGGCCATAAGGGACGCGGGCGGGCTGATCGGCTGGGCCGTCGCGACGCCGCTGAGCTTCACCGTCACCGAGGTGCTCGCCGTCCCGCTGCTCGTCCTCCTCACCGTCTTCGGCCTCCTCGTCGTCACCGCGACCCCGGTCAACGCGATCCCGCAGCGCCTGCGCCTGCTCGGCGTGAAGCTCGGCATCGTGCACGACGACACGCCCTTCGACGAGCAGGACGACGAGGAGTACGACGACGAGTGGCGCGAGGCCACGCCCGCGCGCCCGCGCCGCCGCGCCGTCGCACTGACCCCCGACGCGTTCGACCCGGACCGCATAGAGGAGGACGCCCTCTCCAAGCGGCGCCGCCCCCGCCGCGGCTCCGTGCAGCCCGCCATGGACCGCCCCATGGACGCCGTGGACGTGGCCGCCGCCGCGGCCGCCGCGCTCGACGGGGCCGTCCTGCACGGGATGCCGCCGTCGCCGCTCGTCGCCGACCTCACCCAGGGCGTCGGAGCCGAGCGCGCCGAGGAGGACACGTCCGCGACCGAGCGCTCGGCCCCCGTGCCGGGCGCGCGCGCCAAGCAGGCCCCCGCCAAGGCCGAGGACACGCCGTCGCGGCTCGCCGTGCCGGACCTCACCAAGTCGGCGCCCGACGCGCCCCGCGACCTGCCGCCGCGCGCCGAGCAGCTCCAGCTCGCCGGCGACATCACGTACGGGCTGCCGTCCCTCGACCTGCTCACGCGCGGCGGGCCCGGCAAGTCGCGCAGCGCCGCCAACGACCTGGTCGTGGACTCGCTCTCGAACGTCTTCACCGAGTTCAAGGTCGACGCCGCCGTCACCGGCTTCACCCGCGGCCCGACGGTCACGCGCTACGAGGTCGAGCTCGGCCCCGCCGTGAAGGTCGAGAAGATCACCGCGCTGGCCAAGAACATCGCGTACGCGGTCGCCTCCCCGGACGTGCGGATCATCAGCCCCATCCCCGGCAAGTCCGCGGTCGGCATCGAGATCCCGAACACGGACCGCGAGATGGTCAACGTGGGGGACGTGCTGCGCCTCGCCGACGCCGCCGAGGACGACCATCCGATGCTGGTCGCGCTCGGCAAGGACGTCGAGGGCGGCTACGTGATGGCGAACATGGCGAAGATGCCGCACATCCTCGTCGCCGGTGCCACCGGCTCCGGAAAGTCGTCCTGCATCAACTGTCTGATCACCTCGATCATGATGCGGGCGACCCCCGAGGACGTCCGGATGGTCCTCGTCGACCCCAAGCGCGTCGAGCTGACCGCGTACGAGGGCATCCCGCACCTGATCACGCCGATCATCACCAACCCCAAGCGGGCCGCCGAGGCGCTCCAGTGGGTCGTGCGCGAGATGGACCTGCGCTACGACGACCTGGCGGCGTTCGGCTACCGGCACATCGACGACTTCAACGAGGCCGTCCGCACCGGCAAGCTCAAGACGCCCGAGGGCAGCGAGCGGGAGCTCAAGCCGTACCCGTACCTGCTGGTGATCGTCGACGAGCTCGCCGACCTCATGATGGTCGCCCCGCGCGACGTCGAGGACTCGATCGTGCGCATCACGCAGCTCGCGCGCGCGGCCGGCATCCACCTGGTGCTCGCCACCCAGCGGCCCTCCGTGGACGTCGTCACCGGTCTGATCAAGGCGAACGTGCCGTCCCGGCTCGCCTTCGCCACGTCCTCGCTCGCCGACAGCCGCGTCATCCTCGACCAGCCGGGCGCCGAGAAGCTCATCGGCAAGGGCGACGGCCTCTTCCTGCCCATGGGGGCGAACAAGCCGACCCGTATGCAGGGCGCCTTCGTCACCGAGGACGAGATCCACGCCGTCGTGCAGCACTGCAAGGACCAGATGGCGCCCGTCTTCCGGGACGACGTCACCGTCGGCACCAAGCAGAAGAAGGAGATCGACGAGGACATCGGCGACGACCTGGAGCTGCTGTGCGCGGCGGCCGAGCTGGTCGTCTCGACCCAGTTCGGCTCGACCTCCATGCTCCAGCGCAAGCTCCGCGTGGGCTTCGCGAAGGCCGGCCGTCTGATGGACCTCATGGAGTCGCGGAACATCGTCGGGCCGAGCGAGGGTTCGAAGGCTCGTGACGTTCTTGTGAAGCCTGATGAGCTGGACGGAGTGCTCGCCGTGATCCGTGGGGAGGCTCAGTCCTGACGATGTTGCGATTTCGATATCACCCGTAAGGGCGGCGGGGACAACCGTTTCCCTTTCGGGTGCGTCAAGTTGAGCGAGAGGGCGGCCCGCCGTCCCGCCGTCGGGTCACCGGGCCATACCGATGGCGTACAAAGTACGACCGCCCGGTTGCCCCACCCTTTCGTACCCCCCCTAGACTGAACCTCCAGCAGGTGGCTACACGCTCGAAAGGCGCCCCCGTGTCCATCGGCAACTCCCCTGAAGACGACCGTCCTTCGGAAGACCGCACCCCGCCCGTGGACGATGCCCGTCCCTCGATCGGACGCGTCCTCCAGCAGGCGCGCGTCGACGCCGGCCTGACCGTCGACGAGGTCAGCCAGTCGACCCGGGTGCGCATCCCGATCGTCCACGCCATCGAGCAGGACGACTTCTCCCGCTGCGGCGGCGACGTGTACGCGCGCGGACACATCCGCACGCTCGCCCGCGCCGTCGGCGTCGATCCCGAGCCCCTGCTCGCCCAGTACGGGGCCGAGCACGGCGGGCACGTCGCGCCCACCCCGGCCACACCCCTCTTCGAGACCGAGCGCATCCGCTCCGAGCCGCGCCGGCCGAACTGGACGGCCGCCATGGTCGCCGCGATCGTCGCGGTGATCGCCTTCGTCGGCTACACGGTGGTCAACGGTGGGGACGACAGTGGTGACAGCCAGCAGGCGGCCGAGGGCTCCACGCCCGCGACCAGCAAGGCCCCGAAGCCGAGCCCGACGGCGAAGAAGCCCGTCGACCCCAAGCCCGACCCCTCCGACAGCGCGATCGCGGCCGCCCCGGCGGACAAGGTCACCGTCAAGATCAGCGCGGCCGACGGCCGCAGCTGGATCTCGGCCAAGGACCACAACGGCCGGATCATGTTCGACGGCCTCCTCGAGCAGGGCCAGTCCAAGACCTTCCAGGACAACCAGAAGGTCGACCTGGTCCTCGGCGACGCCGGAGCCATCCAGCTCTTCGTGAACGGCAAGCAGATCGAGGACGAGTTCCAGCCCGGCCAGGTCGAGCGGCTCACGTACACCAAGGGCGACCCCGAACAGGGCTGACCGAAGCCTCGATGATCTTCCGGCAACCCTCCCGGCGAGGGCTGTCGGTGGAACGAAGTAGTCTTGAGCCCATGCCCGAACGCCGTACCGTCGCACTTGTCACCCTTGGCTGCGCCCGTAACGAGGTGGACTCGGAGGAGCTCGCAGGCCGCTTGGAGGCGGACGGCTGGGAGCTCGTCGAGGACGCCGAGTCGGCCGATGTCGCCGTCGTCAACACCTGTGGCTTCGTCGACGCCGCAAAGAAGGACTCCGTCGACGCCCTGCTGGAAGCCAATGACCTCAAGGGTCACGGCAGAACGCAGGCCGTCGTTGCCGTCGGCTGCATGGCCGAGCGGTACGGCAAGGAGCTCGCCGACGCGCTGCCCGAGGCCGACGGCGTGCTCGGCTTCGACGACTACGAGGACATCTCGGGTCGCCTGCAGACCATCCTGGCGGGCGGCAGCGTCGAGGCCCACGCCCCGCGCGACCGCCGCAAGCTGCTGCCGATCAGCCCCGCCGAGCGCCAGGAGGCCGGCTCCGGCGTCGCGCTGCCCGGACACGCGCCCGTGGACCTGCCCGACGGCCTGGCGCCCGCCTCCGGGCCGCGCGCGCCCCTGCGCCGCCGCCTGGACGGAGCCCCCGTCGCCTCGGTGAAGCTGGCCTCCGGCTGCGACCGCCGCTGCTCCTTCTGCGCCATCCCCTCCTTCCGCGGCTCCTTCATCTCGCGCCGCCCCAGCGACGTGCTCAACGAGACGCGCTGGCTCGCCGAGCAGGGCGTGAAGGAGATCATGCTGGTCTCCGAGAACAACACCTCGTACGGCAAGGACCTCGGTGACATCCGGCTCCTGGAGTCGCTGCTGCCCGAGCTCGCCGACGTCGACGGCATCGAGCGCGTCCGGGTCAGCTACCTGCAGCCCGCCGAGATGCGGCCCGGGCTCATCGACGTGCTCACGGGCACCGACAAGGTAGTCCCGTACTTCGACCTCTCCTTCCAGCACTCCGCGCCCGGCGTGCTGCGCGCGATGCGCCGCTTCGGCGACACGGACCGCTTCCTGGAGCTCCTGGACACCATCCGGAGCAAGGCCCCGCAGGCCGGTGCCCGCTCGAACTTCATCGTGGGCTTCCCCGGCGAGACCGAGGCCGACCTCGCCGAGCTGGAGCGCTTCCTGAACGGCGCGCGGCTGGACGCCATCGGCGTCTTCGGGTACTCCGACGAGGACGGCACCGAGGCCGCCACGTACGACAACAAGCTGGACGAGGACGTCGTCGCGGAGCGCCTCGCGCGCGTGTCGCGCCTCGCCGAGCAGCTGGTGTCGCAGCGCGCCGAGGAGCGCGTCGGCGAGACCGTGCACGTCCTGGTCGAGTCCGTGGACGACGAGGACGGTGTCCTCGGCCGCGGTGCCCACCAGGCGCCCGAGACGGACGGGCAGGTGCGGCTCACGGGCGGCGCGGGTCTGACCGTCGGCCGTATCGTCGAGGCAAAGGTGGTCGGCACCGAGGGAGTGGACCTCGTCGCCGAGCCGCTCGACTGTACTGAGGAGGCGGGCAGATGACGGGAGTCCCGGCATCCGCCGCGGGCGGGACCGGCAGGCCGGCGCCCGGCGGCAAGCTGGGGGCCGCGGCCGTCAATCAGGCCAGCCTGTGGAACATCGCGAACATCCTCACCATGATCCGGCTGCTGCTCGTGCCCGGCTTCGTGGCGCTGCTGCTGGCCGACGGCGGGTACGACCCCGTCTGGCGGGCCTGGGCGTGGGCGGCGTTCGCCGTCGCCATGATCACCGATGTCTTCGACGGGCATCTGGCACGCACGTACAACCTGGTCACCGACTTCGGGAAGATCGCCGACCCCATCGCCGACAAGGCGATCATGGGCGCGGCGCTGATCTGCCTGTCCTACCTCGGGGATCTGCCCTGGTGGGTGACCGGCGTCATCCTCGGCCGTGAGCTCGGGATCACGCTGCTGCGCTTCGTCGTGATCCGGTACGGGGTCATCCCGGCCAGCCGCGGCGGCAAGATGAAGACCCTCGCCCAGGGCACGGCCGTGGGCATGTACGTGCTGGCGCTGACCGGGCCGCTGGCCACGTTCCGGTTCTGGGTGATGGCGGTGGCCGTCGTCCTCACCGTCGTGACCGGGCTCGACTACGTGCGTCAGGCGGTCGTGCTGCGCCGGGCCGGACTGGCGGAGGCCGCGGAGGCCTCGGCCGCGTCGCAGGCCGCCTCGGAGGCGTCCGCCGCGGAACCCGCCGCTGGGGCGACCTCGGAGCTTGCTTCGGAGACGATGTCGGAGACGGCCTCGGAGACCGCCTCGGGGGCGGCCGAGAAGTGACGCACGAGGCTGCCGAGGCGCTGCGACTGCTGCGGGAGCGGGGGGAGACCCTCGCCGTGGCCGAGTCGCTGACCGGCGGCCTCGTCGCCGCGGAGGTGGTGGCGGTGCCCGGCGCCTCGAAGGCGCTGCGCGGTTCCGTCACGGCGTACGCGACCGAACTCAAGCATCAGCTGCTCGGCGTCGACGCCGAGCTCCTCGCGGCGCACGGTCCGGTCCACCCCGAGGTCGCGCTGCAGATGGCGGCCGGCGTACGGACCGCGCTCGGCGCCGACTGGGGCGTCGCCACGACCGGTGTCGCGGGCCCCGAGCCGCAGGACGGGCAGCCCGTGGGAACCGTCTTCGTGGCCGCTGTCGGTCCCGGACGGAGTGCTTCCGAGGGTGAACAGAATTTCGCTGGTAGCCGCAAAGTGCTCGAGCTGCGGTTGAACGGCGACCGTACGGAAATCCGTAGGGAGAGTGTACGGAGCGTGCTGAGGCTGCTCGTGGAAGAGCTGGTCGGAGCACATTCCGGCGACGCCAGTGGGAATGCGCGGGCACAGGATACGGAACAGAACGGGGGGTTTTGATGTTTGCAGCCCTGAGTGAACACGACATCGCTCCCCGCACGGCCGCGGCACGAGGCGGTACGGTGGGGCGTGAAGGATGCGGCTACGCGGTCCGAGGAGGGAGCCACCGATGATTCTGCTCCGTCGCCTGCTGGGTGACGTGCTGCGTCGGCAGCGCCAGCGCCAGGGCCGTACTCTGCGCGAAGTCTCCTCGTCCGCCCGAGTCTCGCTCGGCTATCTCTCCGAGGTTGAGCGGGGGCAGAAGGAGGCATCCTCCGAGCTGCTCTCCGCTATCTGCGACGCGCTTGACGTACGGATGTCCGAGCTGATGCGTGAGGTGAGCGACGAGCTCGCCCTCGCCGAGCTGGCCGAGTCGGCAGCAGCGGTCCCGTCGGAGCCGGTGCCCGCACCGGTTCGTCCGATGCTCAATTCCGTCTCCGTGGCCGGCGTCCCGCCGGAACGGGTGACGATCAAGGCGCCTGCGGAGGCAGTGGACGTCGTCGCGGCATAGCGCCTGCGACCGGCATCAGATGTGCGCGAAGCCCCGGCCGGGTGAATCCCGCCGGGGTTTTGTGTTGCCCGCTGCCGCGTCGGGGGCCCGCTCCGCTGTGTCCGGATTGGTCTGAATGTGCCATCGTGGGATGGAGTTGATCGTTCAGATCGTCCCGCTGTGGAGGTGGATCGTCCGTGTACGTCGTGAAGAGCCCGCTGTCCGACGCCGAACTCAAGACCGTGTCCGAGGCGCTGCAGGGCGCTCTGGTGGACCTCGTGGACCTCTCGCTGGTGGCGAAGCAGGTCCACTGGAACGTGGTCGGCCCGCGCTTCCGCTCCGTGCACCTGCAGCTCGACGAGGTCGTCGACACCGCGCGGCTGCACTCCGACACGGTCGCCGAACGGGCCTCGACGCTGGGCGTCCCGCCGGACGGGCGGGCCGCGACCGTGGCCGGGACGAGCGGGATCGACGCGGTGCCCGAGGGCTGGATCAAGGACGTGGACGCGGTGGCCATTCTCGTGGACGCGCTGGCCGCCGTGATCACCCAGATGCGGGACCGGGTCGTGGCGACCGGGGACGCGGACCCCGTCAGCCAGGACATCTTCATCGGGATCACCGCCGACCTCGAGAAGCACCACTGGATGTTCCAAGCCGAGAACGGCGGCTGAAGCCGCCGGACGGCTGATGGACGAGCTGGTGGATGAGGTGGTGGACGAGGTGGTGGTGCGGTCGGTGGCGGTGAGCCGGCGCCGGCTGCTGCGCCTGATACCCGCCCTGGCGCTCGGCGTGCTGTGGTGGTGGGGGGTGCTGCGGCTCGCGTTCGCGCCGGACGCGGGGGCGTTCGAGGGAGCGGTCGCCGCCGGGGGATGGGGATTGAGCCTGTTGCCGGTGCACGCCCTGCCGAAGTCGCGGGCGGTCGGCGTCGTCGGGGCGCCGGGGCGGCACGGCGCGCGGCGCGTGCGGACCCGGGCGCTCGGTGTCGGCCGGGAGCTCGGCGGGGGACTGTGGGCGGGCGTCACCAGGGCATGGCGACGCCTCCGTTCGGGCGGAGGATCTGGCCCGTCGTGAACGAGGCGGCGTCCGACGCGAGATGCAGCACCGCGTGGGCGATGTCCTCGGCTTCACCGACCCGGCCCAGCGGCGACATGCGCGCCATCACGGACTCGGTGCGGGCCTGCTCGGTCTCGTCCTGCCGGTGCGTCATGGGGGTGCGGATCCAACCGGGGGCCACGGCGTTGACGCGGATGCCGTGCGGCCCGATCTCGGTGGCGAGGGTCTTCGTGAGCTGGACGACCGCCGCTTTCGCCGCGCCGTAGCAGAGGAGTTCGGGCCCGCCGGTGTCGACGGCGCCGGAGGCCATCGTGACGATGCTGCCCCGGGTGCCCGCGGCGATCATCGCCCGGGCCGCCTCCTGGCAGGCGTACAGGACGCCCTTGAAGTTGACCGAGAGGACGCGGTCCAGGTCCTCGTCCAGGGTCTCCAGCACCGTGCTGCGGTGCATGATGCCGGCGATCGCCGCCATGATGTCGAGGCCGCCGGAGGTGATGACGGCCGCGGCCACCGCCTCGGCGACCTGGGCTCGGTCGGTCACGTCCACCGTGTGGACGTGCGCGGTGCCGCCCCTTTCCTTGATGAGGGCCGCCGTCTCGTGCAGTCCCTGGGAGTCGCGGTCCGCGCCGTGCACGGTGGCCCCGGCTTCGGCCAGGAGCGCCGCGGTGGCGCGCCCGATGCCCCCGGCCGCGCCGGTGACGAATGCGGTGCGTCCGGTGAGGTCGTACGCCTTGACCGACATGAGGGGACCGTACGAGTGTTCCTGACGGGTCGTCAATTAGCGTGCGGGGATTGACCGGTCGGTGGATTGCCCGTTCAGGGGGAGGGCGCGGGGCCCTTCTGGCAGGCCGGGCACCAGTAGGTGGGGCGGGCGCGGGTGCCATCGCCCTGGTCCGCGACCCGGATCGGGGTGCGGCAGCGCAGGCACGGGCGCGGGGCGCGTCCGTAGACGAAGAGGCGCTCGTCGGGGCGGCCGCGACCTGTGGTCACGCGGATCGGGCGGTCCCGATTGGCCTCGAGGAGCTTCTTCGCGAGCGGCGCGATGTGCTCGGCGGTGCCGGGCGGCAGGTCGCCGATGGGGAGCCAGGGCGTGACCCGGAGCACGAAGCAGAGCTCGGACTTGTAGATGTTGCCGATGCCCGCGAGGTTGCGCTGGTCCAGGAGTGCCTCGCCGAGCGGGCGGGACGGGTCGGCGAGCAGCCGGGTCAGGGCCGAGTCCGGATCCCAGTCCGGGCCGAGCAGATCGGGGCCGAGATGGCCGACCGCCTTGGACTCCTCGGAGGTGCGCAGGAGTTCGAGCACGGGCAGGCGGTAGCCGACGGCCGTGCGCTCCGCCGTCCCCAGGATCGCGCGGATCTGGTGGGCCGGGCCGCCGCGCCAGCGCTCACCCGGGGCGTACACCTTCCAGGAGCCGTCCATCCGCAGATGCGAGTGGAGCGTCAGACCGCCCTCGATCCGGGTCAGCAGATGCTTGCCGCGCGCAGTGACGTCCAGCACCGTGCGCCCGGTGAGATCCGCCGTGGCGAACCGGGGGACGCGCAGGTCGGAGCGGGTCAGCACCTGGCCCGCCAGCGCGCTGTGCAGGCGCCGCGCGGCCTGTAGGACCGTGTCTCCTTCGGGCATGGGGTCAGCCTAGGTCCCGAGCGGTGATGGCTGAGACGGGCTGCGTCTACGCGCGCAGGCGCAGTCCGCGGGGCGTCGCATGGAAACCGGCTCCTTCCAGGAGAGGGGCGTACGGGGAGGTCAGCGCCGCCGTCCCGTTGATCCGCTCGACCGTGATCGTGCCGAGCGCGCCGGAGCGGGCCGCGTCGGCCAGGGCCTGGGCGGCGGCCGGCAGTCTCGGGTCCGCGGCGAGCCCGGCCGGGCTCGGATCGTCCGGCCCGTCGGCGGCCGGCCAGGCCAGCAGGGTCTTGCCGCCGCGCTCCATGTAGACCGTCAGCTCGCCGTCGACGAGCACGACCAGGGAACCCGCCTTGCGGCCCGGCTTGTGGCCCGCGCCGCTCGGAGGCTCGGGCCAGGGCAGAGCCGCCCCGTACGCGTTCGCCGGATCCGACGCGGCCAGGACGAGGGCGCGAGGCGCCGCGCTCTTCGGAGCCGGGGCGTCGACGGGCGCGTACGGGTCGGGCGGGGCCGCACCGCGGTCGCGCGCGTTCGCCGCCGCGCGCAGGCGGTCCACCGCGCCGTCCATCGCGAACTGGGCGGCGCCGAGTCCCTCCACCACGTAGCCGCGCCGCGCCTGCCCGCTCTCCTCGAAGACGGACAGGATGCGGTACGTCGCCGAGAAGCCGCCCTCGACCCCCTCGGCGGCGACCGCGCCACGGGTGACCACGCCGTGCCGGTCGAGCAGGGCCCGGGCCAGGGCGTGCGCGCGCACGGTCGGGTCGGGCTCCTGGTCCGGCAGCACCGACCAGCGGCCGGCGACCGTGGGCGGGCCGGTGCGCGAGGCGGGGCGGGCCGCGCCGGTGAGGCTTCCGTAGCGGCCGCGCGGGACGGCGCGGCGCGCGCGGTGCGCGGTCGAACCGGCGGTGCGGCCGGAGCCGAGCAGGGCGCGCATCGGCGCCAGCGTGTCGTTCGTCAGCCGTCCGGACCAGGCCAGCTCCCAGATGGCGTCCGCCAGTTGGGGATCGGTCGCCTCGGGGTGGGTCGTGGCGCGGACCTGGTCGGCGATCTGGCGGAAGAACAGGCCGTAGCCGCCGGACAGTGCGTCCAGGACCGCGCGGTGGAGCGGGGACTGCTCCAGGGGGTGCGGGGGCGGCAGGAGCAGGGGCGCGGTGTCGGCCAGGTAGAGACTCACCCAGCCGTCCTTGCCGGGCAGGGAACCGGCCCCGGCCCACACCACCTCACCGGTCGCGGTCAGCTCGTCCAGCATCGCCGGGGCGTAGCCGCTCACGCGGGACGGCAGGACGAGCTTCTCCAGGGCGGAGGCCGGCACGGAGGCGCCTTGCAGCTGCTCGATCGCCCGCACCAGGCCGTCGATACCACGCAGGCCGTGCCCGCCGACGTGCTGCCACTGAGGCAGGAACTGGGCCAGCGCGGCGGGCGGCACCGGCTCCAACTCGTGCCGCAGCGCGGCCAGCGACCGGCGGCGCAGCCGGCGCAGGACCGCCGCGTCGCACCACTCCTGGCCGATCCCCGCCGGATGGAACTCGCCCTGTACGACCCGGCCGGCCGCGGCCAGCCGCTGCAGCGCGCCCTCGGTGACCGCGGCGCCCAGTCCGAAGCGCGCCGCGGCCTGCGTCGAGGTGAACGGGCCGTGCGTACGGGCGTAGCGCGCCAGAAGGTCGCCCAGCGGGTCCTTGACGGGCTCGGTGAAGGCCTCCGGGACGCCGACCGGGAGCGCGGTGCCCAGCGCGTCCCGCAGGCGACCCGCGTCCTCGATCGCCGCCCAGTGACCGGTGCCCGCGACGCGGACGCGGATCGCGCGGCGGGCGCCCGCGAGCTCCTCGGCCCAGCCGGGCTCCGCGCCACGCTCCGCCAGCTCGGCGTCCGTGAGGGGGCCGAGCATGCGCAGCCGGTCGGCGACACCCTCGGCGTCCTTGATCCGGCGGTCCTCGGTGCGCCACTGGAGCTCCTGTTCCAGCTCCGCGAGGACGTCCGCGTCGAGCAGCTCGCGCAGCTCCGCCTGCCCGAGCAGCTCGGCCAGCAGCCGGGAGTCCAGGGACAGGGCGGCCGCGCGGCGCTCGGCGAGCGGTGAGTCGCCTTCGTAGAGGAACTGCGCCACATAGCCGAACAGCAGGGAGCGGGCGAAGGGGGACGGCTCCGGAGTGGTGACCTCCACGAGCCGGACCTTGCGCGACTCGATGTCGCCCATCAGCTCCGCGAGGCCCGGTACGTCGAAGACGTCCTGGAGACACTCCCGTACGGCTTCCAGGACGATCGGGAAGGAGCCGAACTCGCTCGCCACCTCCAGCAGTTGCGCCGCGCGCTGGCGCTGCTGCCACAACGGGGTGCGCTTGCCGGGATTGCGCTTCGGGAGCAGCAGCGCGCGGGCTGCGCACTCGCGGAAGCGGGAGGCGAACAGGGCGGAGCCGCCGACCTGATCGGTGACGATCTGGTCCACGTCCCCCTTGTCGAAGGCGACGTCCGCCGCCCCGATGGGGGCCTGGTCGGCGTCGTACTCCAGGCCCGGCTTGGAGGGCTCCTGGTCGAGCAGGTCCAGGCCCATCAGATCGGCGTCGGGCAGCCGCAGGACGATGCCGTCGTCGGCGTGCATGACCTGCGCGTCCATGCCGTACTTCTCGCCGAGCCGGGCTCCGAGGGCGAGCGCCCAGGGGGCGTGCACCTGGGCGCCGAAGGGCGAGTGCACGACGACCCGCCAGTCACCCAGCTCGTCACGGAAGCGCTCCACCACGATGGTGCGGTCGTCCGGGACGTGCCCGCACGCCTCGCGCTGCTCCGCCAGGTAGGAGAGCACGTTGTCCGCGGCCCAGGCGTCCAGGCCGGCCGCGGTGAGCCGGCCGCGCGCGTCCTCGGGCGCCAGCGAGCCGACCTCACGCAGGAACGCGCCCACCGCGCGCCCCAGTTCGAGCGGGCGGCCCAGCTGGTCGCCTTTCCAGAACGGCAGACGGCCGGGGACACCGGGGGCGGGGGAGACCAGCACGCGGTCGCGCGTGATGTCCTCGATGCGCCAGGAGCTGGTGCCCAGCGTGAACACGTCCCCGACCCGGGACTCGTAGACCATCTCCTCGTCGAGCTCGCCGACGCGGCCACCGCCCTTCTTCGGGTCGGCCCCCGCGAGGAACACGCCGAACAGGCCGCGGTCCGGGATCGTGCCGCCCGAGGTGACGGCGAGCCGCTGGGCGCCGGGGCGGCCCGTGACCGTACCGGCCACGCGGTCCCACACCACGCGCGGGCGCAGCTCGGCGAACGCGTCGGAGGGATAGCGCCCCGCCAGCATGTCGAGCACACCCGTGAACGCCGACTCCGGGAGCGAGGCGAACGGGGCGGCGCGGCGCACCAGGGCGAGCAGATCGTCGACCTGCCAGGTGTCCAGGGCGGTGATCGCCACCAGCTGCTGGGCCAGCACGTCCAGCGGGTTCGCCGGGACGCGCAGGGACTCGATGGCGCCCGTGCGCATGCGCTCGGTCACCACCGCCGACTGCACCAGGTCACCCCGGTACTTCGGGAACACGACACCGGTGGAGACCGCGCCCACCTGGTGACCCGCGCGACCCACCCGCTGCAGCCCGGACGCCACCGAGGGCGGCGACTCCACCTGCACGACCAGGTCCACCGCGCCCATGTCGATGCCCAGCTCCAGGCTCGACGTGGCGACGACCGCGGGCAGCCGCCCTGCCTTCAGGTCCTCCTCGACGAGCGCGCGCTGCTCCTTGGAGACCGAGCCGTGGTGCGCGCGGGCGATGACGGTGGGGGCGCCCGCCGCGGCGCCCGAGCCGCCCATGAGCTCCGCCGGGGAGTGGTCCTCGGGAAGCGCCTCTCCTGTGGTGCGCTCGTACGCGATCTCGTTCAGCCTGTTGCACAAGCGCTCCGCCAGGCGGCGCGAGTTGGCGAAGACGATCGTCGAGCGGTGGGCCTCGATGAGATCCGCGATGCGCTCCTCCACATGCGGCCAGATCGAGGGGCGCTCGGCACCCTGGTCCGAGTCCGCCACCGGCGAACCGCCCAGCTCGGCGAGGTCCTCGACGGGGACGACCACCGACAGGTCGAACTCCTTGCCGGACGGTGGCTGGACGATCTCCACCTTGCGCTGCGGCGACAGATAGCGGGCCACTTCGTCGACCGGGCGGACCGTCGCCGACAGACCGATGCGGCGGGCCGGGCGCGGCAGCAGCTCGTCGAGCCGCTCCAGGGAGAGCGCCAGATGCGCGCCTCGCTTGGTGCCCGCCACCGCGTGCACCTCGTCCAGGATCACCGTCTCGATGCCCGTCAGCGCGTCCCGCGTCGCCGACGTCAGCATCAGGAACAGCGACTCGGGCGTCGTGATCAGGATGTCCGGCGGGCGCGTGGCCAGCGCCCTGCGCTCCGCCTGCGGGGTGTCGCCCGAGCGGATGCCGACCTTCACCTCCGGCTCGGGCAGGCCCAGACGCACGGCCTCCTGCCGGATGCCCGTCAGCGGACTGCGCAGATTGCGCTCGACGTCGACCGCGAGCGCCTTCAGCGGGGACACGTACAGGACCCGGCAGCGCTTCTTCGGGTCCGCCGGCGCGGGCGTGGACGCCAGCTGGTCCAGCGCCGCGAGGAACGCCGCCAGCGTCTTGCCGGAACCGGTCGGCGCGACGACCAGCACGTCCGAACCCGCGCCGATCGCCCGCCACGCCCCGGCCTGCGCGGACGTGGGCGCGGAAAAGGCCCCCGTGAACCAGCCGCGGGTCGCGGGGGAGAAGCCGTCGAGCGCCGCGTGGGTCCCACGGGCGTCGAGGGCGCTGTGAGCGTCGCCCGTGTCCCGGGCTCCGTCGCTGGACCTGACCATGCCCCCATCCTGCACCCCGCCACTGACATCAGCCGTGACCTGCGGAAACGGTGACCTCACGGCGCGTGACATGCCGCAGAATGGAGGCCATGGCGGGACAGGGCGAATGGGCACGGCACTGGCAGTACGAACGACTGCCCGGCCTCGATCTGCTGCGCGCCCGCTACGTCCGGCACACCTTCCCGCGCCACAGCCACGACGGCTTCGTCTTCGGCGCGGTCACGCACGGCGTCGAGGCGGTCGGCATACCCGGCGACACGCTCCACGCGGGCCCCGGCAGCGTCGTCATGATCAACCCCGAGGTGGCGCACACCGCGAAGGCGGGCGGGCCCGACGGATGGGCGTACTTCACCCTGTACCCGTCGGCCGAGCTCGTGGCGGAGATCGCCGCCGAGACCACCATGGTCCGCGGCAGCGCCGCTTTCGCGGAGCCCATCGTCACCGATCCGTACGCGGCACGGCTGATCCGTGAGGTGCACCGCGCGGCGGAGCTGGGGAACGCGCTGGCCGCCGACGGCCTGCTCCGGATCGTGCTCGCCCGGATGCTCCGCGACCACGGCACCGCGCTCGCGGCCCGGCCGCGCCGCTCCGCCGGGACCGTCGCCGCGGCCCGCGCGCGGGAGCTCCTGGAGGACCGGATGACGGACCCGCCCTCCCTCGACGCCCTCGCGGCCGAACTGGGCACCAGCCCCTTCGCCCTCCTCCGGGCGTTCCGCGACGCCTACGGGATGCCGCCGCACGCCTGGCTCACCGACGCGCGCGTGCGCCGCGCACGCGGCCTCCTGGAGGCGGGCACACCGCCGGCCGACGTCGCCGCGACCGTGGGCTTCACCGACCAGCCCCATCTGAACCGGCACTTCACCCGCATCGTCGGGGTGCCGCCGGGCGCCTACCAGAAAGAGCGCACGAGGGGGCGCAAGAACGTACAAGACCGCTGAGCCCCTCCTCTCGTAGCGTCCACGACGTGGCAGAACAGGACCTGGCTGAACAGCAGTCGGCCGAAGAGCGGTCGACCGGACGACAGCCGACATCGACAGACATACGGGCCGAGGAGACAGGCGGCGGGGCCCGCAAACCCGATGCCGCCGTCGTCCGGGACGCGCTCGGCGTAGGCGTGGCCGTCGGACTCTCCGGCTTCGCCTTCGGGGTGACCTCGGCGGGCAGCGGCCTCACCGTGCTCCAGACGTGCGCGCTCAGCCTCCTGGTCTTCACCGGGGCCTCGCAGTTCGCGCTCGTCGGGGCGCTGGCGGGAGGCGGCAACCCGTTCACGGCGGCGGCCGGCGCCTTCTTCCTGGGGGTGCGCAACGCGTTCTACGGGCTGCGGCTCTCCCAACTGCTCGCTCTGCCCCGCGCGGTGCGCCCGTTCGCCGCGCACTGGGTGATCGACGAGACGGCCGCCGTCTCCCTCGCGCAGCAGACCCGGCGCAGCGCCCGCATCGGCTTCACCGTGACCGGCCTGACCCTGTATGTGCTGTGGAACCTGACCACCCTGCTGGGCGCCCTCGGCGCGGAGGCTCTCGGCGACACCGACGCCTGGGGGATCGACGCCGCGGGACCGGCGGTGTTCCTCGCCCTGCTGGCGCCCATGCTGAAGACCACCACGGAGCGTGCCGTCGCGGGCATCGCCGTCGTCCTGGGGCTGGGCCTGCTGCCCGTGCTGCCCGCGGGCGTGCCCGTACTCGTCGCCGCACTGGCCGCGCCGGCCGTGCTCTGGGCCGAGGGCCGCACGCGCGGTGACCGTCGCGTGTCCCAGGAAGCACGCAGGCTGCCGGAGGAAGAGAGCACGTCACAAGAAGAAGGCACGTCACAAGTAGGAGACGCGGCACAAGAAGGGCGCGCGTCGCAAGGAGGAGAGCACCGGTGAACTTCTGGATGGCCATCGGAGTCACCGCGGTCGGCTGCTACGCGGTCAAGCTCATCGGCCTGCTCGTACCCGCCGGTGCGCTGGAGCGCCCCGTGGTGCAGCGCCTCTCGGCGCTGCTGCCGGTCGCCCTGCTGGCGGCCCTCACGGCCCAGCAGACCTTCGCGGACGGCCGCGTCCTAGTGCTCGACGCCAAGGCCGCCGGGGTCGCGGCGGCAGCCGTCGCGCTGGTGCTGCGGGCCCCGTTCCTCGTGGTGGTGGGCGCCGCCGTCGTGGTCACGGCGGGGGTGCGCGCGCTGACGGGATGACCGCCCCAGCCGCTCGGTTCGGACGCCTCCTACAAGGAGCGCCCGTAAGCGCGCAGGGTGCGCAGTGCTTCGACGGTCACCAGGGGGCGCGCCTCCAGGACGACCGCCGGGGACCACTGACGCCAGTTGATCGGCCAGCCGCCGTCCTCCTGCTGCTCGCTCTCCAGGTGGTCCAGCGAACGCGCCATCTCCTCGTCGGTGAACCACGCGCACGCCAGCGACTCCGGCGTCTTCGCGTAGTCGTGCGGGAAGTGGTACTCACCCGGGGCGTAGCCGGGCGACACCTCGTAGGTGTCCCGCTGCGCGGGGTCCAGCACCGCGAGGCGCTGCTCGCGCACCAGGCGGCCGAGCCGGTCGGCGGCGGCACGCGCGCGTGAGCGGTCCGGCACCCCGTCGAGGAAGGCGACCGCCGCCTCGATCTCGTACGGATGCGAGGTCTTCAGCGAGTCGACGGCGGCCCAGCAGAACTCCGTGGCCCGGAACAGCCAGGCGTGCCACACCTCGTTGCGGTGCAGCAGACCGACGACGGGCCCGGTGGCGAGCAGCTCGCTCGGCGGGTCGTCGACCACGGGCACGAACGGGGCGTGGGGGTAGCCGCGCTGGCTGGGAAGCACCGCCGGAAGGGCTCCTTCCGGCGTGGAGACGGCGGTGAGATAGCGGCACACATGGTCCGCCCGCCGGCCCGAACAGCGCCCGATCGTGTCCAGGACGCGGAGCGCGTGCCCGGTGTGCAGGGGCTGGCTGACCGGACCGCGCAGATCGGGTTCGAGCGCGTGTCCGTAGCCGTCGTCCTCGGTGCCGTAGGCGTTCAGGGCGGTCTCGACGGCATCGGCGGCGGCGTCGGACTCGCCCGTGAGGAAGTGGTAGGCGAAGCGGCGCTGCTCCAGGACGCGCGCGGTCGACCAGATGAACGCCTCGGCCCGCGCGAGCCGCGACGCCGGGGACGAGGAAGGTGAGGAGGGCGATGAGGGGCGTGGGGATGCTCCGGTTCCGGCCATGTTCCGACCGTAGGGCGCACAGCCCGTACGACAAGTGCCCCGGGCCCGGCTGCACTCTCAAGGGCGGGATACTGGGGTCATGCGGTTGACGGTCTTCTGGCAGCTAATGGCGGATCACTTCGGATCCGGGTACGCCGACACGTTCGCGCGCGACCACGTGATGGCGGGGCTCGGCGGGCGCACGGTCCACCAGGCGCTCGACGCCGGCTGGGAGGCGAAGGACGTCTGGCGCGTGGTGTGCTCCACGATGAACGTGCCGGCGGAGAAGCGCTGACCGGGGTGACGGATCGGGGGGCGGTCACGGGCTGTCGGTGACGTGGGCGAGACTGGCACGGTGGCAGCGACAGACGAGACTCTCCAGACGGCCGACGCCGCACCGCCCGGCACGACGCCCCCCGCGGCGCCTCCCGGGCCGGCTGCGCCGCGCGCGGGCATGCCGCGCTGGCTGCCGCGTGCCATGGTGCTCGCCCTCACCCTCGTCGCCTGTTTCCAACTGGGCAGTTGGGCCTTCCACCAGGTCACCGGGCTGTTGATCAACGTACTGATCGCGTTCTTCCTGGCACTCGCCGTGGAGCCCGCCGTGAGCTGGATGGCGGGGCGGGGCATGCGTCGCGGCCTCGCCACGGGCATCGTCTTCCTCGGCGTGATGATCGCGGGAGCCGGCTTCATCGTGCTGCTCGGCTCGATGCTCGCGGGCCAGATCGTGGACATGTTCGAGGACTTCCCGAAGTACCTCGACCAGGTCATCAACTGGATCAACCAGACGTTCCACACGGACCTCAACCGGGTCGAGGTCCAGGACAGCCTGCTCCACTCGGACTGGCTGCAGAAGTACGTCCAGAACAGCGCGACCGGCGTCCTGGACGTCTCCACACAGGTGCTCGGCGGGCTGTTCCAGCTGCTGACGATCCTGCTGTTCTCGTTCTACTTCGCCGCCGACGGGCCGCGGCTGCGGCGTGCGCTGTGCTCGGTGCTGCCGCCGGCCAAGCAGGCCGAGGTGCTGCGCGCCTGGGAGATCGCCGTCGACAAGACGGGCGGCTACCTGTACTCGCGCGGCCTGATGGCGCTGATCTCCGGGATCGCGCACTACATCCTGCTCGCGCTGCTCGACGTGCCGTACGCGCCGGTGCTCGGCATGTGGGTCGGGCTGGTCTCGCAGTTCATCCCGACGATCGGCACGTACCTGGCGGGTGCGCTGCCGATGCTGATCGCCTTCACCGTGGACCCCTGGTACGCGCTGTGGGTGCTGGGCTTCGTCGTGGTCTATCAGCAGTTCGAGAACTATGTGCTGCAGCCGAAGCTGACCGCGAAGACGGTCGACATCCACCCCGCCGTCGCCTTCGGCTCGGTCATCGCGGGCACGGCGCTGCTCGGCGCCGTCGGCGCGCTGATCGCGATCCCGGCGGTCGCCACCCTGCAGGCGTTCCTCGGCGCGTACGTGAAGCGGTACGACGTCACCGACGACCCCCGGGTGCACGGCCACCGCAGACGGACCGGGGAGTCGCCCGCGGCGCGGATCCGGCGAGCGGTGCAGGGGCGCGGGCAGAGCCAGTAGCAGGCCGGGCCCATCCCGGGCACGGGCTGGGCCATCCCGGGTACGGGTCGGCTAGTCCCGGATACGGGCCGGTGCCGACCGGTCCGGGCGCGGCACGCGGACGACCGCGGTGCCCCCGGCCAGATCCACCGTCGTCCGGTTCGGCGGCGCTCCGTCGTCCTCGCCGTCGGGCAGCACCAGAGCGGACTGCCGCTCCTTCAGCTCGTTCTGCTTGCCCGGCGACAGGCTCGCGTGCAGTTGCTCGAACCCCGTCGCCGATATCTGTCCCTGCCGCGCGCTGTTCCGCCACGGCAGCATGCCGGCCCGGCCCGCGCGCAGCAGCAGCTGGTCGGTGAAGGCGATCACCGTCAGGAGGATCACGAGCCCGGGCAGGGTCATGAAGAAGACGAGTTCCATGGCGCCAGTATCCGCACCGGATCGGTCACCCGTGCCCCGCGTGGTGCGCTTGACACTAAAATCGAACATCCATTCTTATTGGGTGACCAAGGGCTCGCTGCCCAGGATTCCCAAGGGGTCCGGCGGGCGGTGGCCCGGCGAGAAGCCTCGAGTTATCCACAGGCGGACGGGCGTCGAGGCCGATTGTCAGTGGCAGGCGTTAGCGTCTTTGACGTGAAGCGATCGACACAAGCAAACCGGGTGGAACCCATGGCAGGAACCGACCGCGAGAAGGCGCTCGACGCCGCGCTCGCACAGATTGAACGGCAATTCGGCAAGGGCGCAGTGATGCGCATGGGCGAGCGGCCGAACGAGCCCATCGAGGTCATCCCCACCGGGTCGACCGCGCTCGACGTGGCCCTCGGCGTCGGCGGCCTGCCGCGCGGCCGTGTGGTGGAGGTCTACGGCCCGGAGTCCTCCGGTAAGACGACCCTGACCCTGCACGCCGTCGCCAACGCCCAGCGGGCCGGCGGCGCGGTGGCCTTCGTGGACGCCGAGCACGCGCTCGACCCCGAGTACGCGAAGAAGCTCGGCGTCGACATCGACAACCTGATCCTGTCGCAGCCGGACAACGGCGAGCAGGCTCTCGAGATCGTCGACATGCTGGTCCGCTCCGGCGCCCTGGACCTCATCGTCATCGACTCCGTCGCCGCGCTCGTGCCGCGTGCGGAGATCGAGGGCGAGATGGGCGACTCGCACGTGGGTCTGCAGGCTCGCCTGATGTCCCAGGCCCTGCGAAAGATCACCAGCGCGCTCAACCAGTCCAAGACCACCGCGATCTTCATCAACCAGCTGCGCGAGAAGATCGGCGTGATGTTCGGCTCGCCGGAGACCACGACCGGTGGCCGCGCCCTGAAGTTCTACGCCTCGGTGCGCCTCGACATCCGCCGTATCGAGACCCTCAAGGACGGCACGGACGCGGTCGGCAACCGCACCCGCGTCAAGGTCGTCAAGAACAAGGTCGCGCCCCCCTTCAAGCAGGCCGAGTTCGACATCCTCTACGGCCAGGGCATCTCCCGCGAGGGCGGCCTGATCGACATGGGCGTGGAGCACGGCTTCGTCCGCAAGGCCGGCGCCTGGTACACGTACGAGGGCGACCAGCTCGGCCAGGGCAAGGAGAACGCGCGCAACTTCCTGAAGGACAACCCCGACCTGGCCAATGAGATCGAGAAGAAGATCAAGGAGAAGCTCGGCGTCGGAGTCCGTCCGCAGGAGCCGGGCAGCGAGCCGGGCACGGACGCGGCAGCCGCCGCACCCGCCGACGACGCGGCCAAGTCGGTCCCCGCGCCCAAGGCCGGCAAGCCCAAGGCCGCGGCGGCCAAGAGCTAGTCCGTGACACGACGCACCGACTGGGCCGAGTACGACGCCGGCCCCGCCGTCCCCGAGGACCGGGGGCACGGCGGTGCCGGGCAGTACGACGACGCCGTGCCCGGGGACGCCGGGTACGACGTCGCACCGGGGGACGGCGCGGTGGACGGACCGCGCCGTGGTGGACGTTCGCGCGCCGCAAGCGGGTCGCGCGGGCGGCGGCGCCGGGGTGGATTCGGGGATCCGCCCGGTGCCGCACAGGACGACGGCCCCCCTGACTCGTCGAGGGCCGGGCGAGGGGAGCCGTCAGGGGACCCGGCAGAGCGGGCGCGGAACATCTGTCTGCGCCTGCTCACCGGGACCCCGCGCACGCGCAAGCAGCTCGCGGACGCGCTGCACAAGCGGGAGATCCCGGACGAGGTGGCACAGGAGGTGCTGTCCCGGTTCGAGGAGGTCGGACTGATCAACGACAGCGCCTTCGCGGACGCCTGGGTGGAGTCCAGACATCATGGCCGGGGCCTGGCGCGCCGAGCCCTCGCGAGGGAACTGCGCACCAAGGGCGTGGACTCCGCCGTGATCGACGAGGCCGTGGGGCAGCTGGACTCGGAGCAGGAGGAGGACACCGCCCGCGAGCTCGTCGCCCGCAAGCTCCGCTCCACCCGAGGCCTCGACCGGGACAAGCGACTGCGCCGTCTCGCTGGCATGCTCGCGCGCAAGGGCTACCCGGAGGGCATGGCCCTCCGCGTGGTCAGACAGGCCTTGGAGGAGGAGGGGGAGGACACGGAGAACCTGGGCTTCCCGGACTGAGCCCGAGCCGTCTCCTCCTGTGCCCGCCCTCCTGTGCCCTGACCCCCGTGGCCTGCCGCCATGCCCCTGCCCGCCGTGCAGCGCTGTCAGGCGTCCGGCCCCGTCACCGGCAGACCCTCCGAGCGCCACGCCTGGAAGCCGCCCACGAGGTCGGTGGCCCGGTGCAGGCCCAGTTGTCGCAGGGACGCGGCCGCGAGGCTGGAGGCGTAGCCCTCGTTGCAGACGACCACGACGCGGAGGTCGTGGCCGGTCGCCTCGGGGGAGCGGTGGCTGCCCCAGGGGTCGAGCCGCCACTCCAGCTCGTTGCGCTCCACGACGAGGGCGCCGGGGATCAGGCCGTCGCGCTCGCGCAGCGCCGCGTAGCGGATGTCGACCAGCAGGGCTTCGCCGCCGGCCGCGAGCGCGAAGGCCTCGCGCGCTTCGACCCGGTCGAGTCCGGACCGTACGCGGTCGAGCAGGTCGTCGATGCCGACCGGGGACGGTACGGAGTCCGGGGCGGGATGCAGGCCGGGCGTCGGATCGGGATGCAGGCCGGGCGTCGGGTCGGGCTGCGGGGGCGTGGTCACTGCCAGTCCTCCGGGCGCTCGACCGCCTCGAGGCGCAGAACCTGGCCCGTACGGCTGTACCGGCGGATCCGCGGCAGCGGCGGATAGTAGGCGTGGACCGAGACGGCGTGCTCGGTGGGGGACGGGTTGAGGACCTCGTGGACGTGGTGGACGCCGAAGGCACGCCCCGAGCCGGGGCCCAACGCGCGCTCCCTGTCGACGTCTTCGGACAGCTCCAGGGTCTTCCAGCCGTCCGTGGGCAGGCGCGTGGCCAGGGAGTTCTCGGTGAGTTCGCCGGACGCGGTGAGGAACGCGCCCACCGAGTCCGCGTGGTCGTGCCAGCCGGTGCCGGTGCCCGGCGGCCAGCCGATGAGCCAGGCCTCGCTGCCGCCCGGCCCGTCCAGCCGCACCCAGGTACGGCCCTCCGGATCGAGCGGCAGCGACGCCACGAGGTCGCGGTCCGCGGCGGCGCGGCGGACGAAGTCGAGCAGGTCGGCCTGGGTGGGTGCCGCGTCGGGCGCGGCCGGGACCGAAGGCGTGCGGGAGGGCGTGGGCAGTGACACAACTACCGTCCTGGAGTTCGCGAAGGGCGCGTGCCGCGGGCGTCGGGACGACGCGGGTACCGATGCCGAGCAGCGGCGAGGGACCGCGGGCACGCGGAAGGGGAGGGATGCGAATTCAGCAGGACGGGCGACACGTGCAGCCCGCGTAGCGGACCAGGTCCATATGGACCCTCCGCCACAGGCGCACATTGGTGTCGATCGTCACGCTCCGGAGTACACCACGGTGGCGGAGGCCGGTCAACTCACGCTCGGTCAGGGCCTCCCGACGCACGATCACGGCCGCCACCCTTGCCGCCGCTCCCGCGCGCACCGCTGCGTACGGGCTCGTCCTCGGCCGGCTCCTCCTCGGACGGCGTGCCGAGAGCGATCCGCGCGGCCGTCAGCAGTTCGGCGGGGCGCACACCGTTCAGCGCCGTCACCAGATGCCCGTCGGGGCGGACCAGCAGCACCGTGTGCGCCGCCGCCTGCGGATACGACTCCGCCACGAGCAGCTCCGTCTCGTGCGGCAGGGCCGCGACGGCATCCGCGAGCCGGGGCATCAGCCCCGCCGACATCCAGTGCTTGCGGTCCCACACACCGGTCCCGGGTGCGACCAGGACCACCAGGAGCCGCCCGAGACCGAGCCGGTCCCGCAGCCGCACGGTCGAGCCGTCCGGCGCGGTCACACGGACGTCGGACACCGCGGCACCGGGCTCCGTACCGATCGTGGCCGCTGCCGCCGTGACCGGAGCGGCGAGCGGGGAGTCCGGATAGCGGCCAGGGGCACCGAGCGGGCCGAGTCCGAGGTGACCGTCCGTGAGCAGCGCGTCGTGCCCTCGCGCGGCGCCGGGCACGTACGAGCGCAGGCCGCCGCCCCCGCGCAGTATCGGCAGCGACTGGTCCGCGGCCCGCAGCCGGCCGGCGACGACGGCGCGGCGCTCCGCCTGATAGCTGTCGAGCAGCGCCGACGACCCGCCTCGCGGACCGTCGTGCCAGGCCAGGGCCAGCTTCCAGGCCAGATTGTCGGCGTCGCGCAGCCCCTCGTCGAGGCCCTGCGTGCCGAGCGCGCCCAACAGGTGCGCGGCGTCCCCGGCGAGGAAGGCACGCCCCACCCGCCAGCGGCGGGCCAGCCGGTGGTGGACGGTGTGCACGCCCGTGTCGAGCAGTTCGTACGGCGGCGTGGAGCCTCCGCACCAGCCCGCGAGGGTCTCCCGGACGCGGGCGACCAGCACGTCCGGGGTCACCAGGTCGCTGCGGGGCGGCAGCAGCCAGTCCAGGCGCCAGACACCGTCGGCGAGGGGGCGTCCGACGATCTCCGAACCCGAGGGACCCGAGGTCCGCCACGGAGGGTTCCGATGGAGCAACGCCTCACCGGGCCACGGAAGTTCCGTCCGCAGCGCGGCGACCGCGTGCCGTTCGACGGCGGTCCGCCCCGGGAAGCGGATGTCGAGGAGTTTGCGGACGGTCGAGCGGGGACCGTCGCAGCCCACCAGATGGCTGCCGCGCCACCAGGTGCCCTCCGGGCCGCGGGTGCGGGCCGTCACGCCCGACGCGTCGTTCTCGATCGAGTCGAGGCGGCTGTCGACAGCCATCTTGACCAGGCGTTCCTCGGCGACGGCCGCCCGCAGCGCACCGGTCAGTTCATGCTGTGCGAGGTGCAGCGGAGCGGGCAGGTCCTCACCGAAGGTGAGCGCGCGCATCTCCTGCTTGCGGCGCAGGGAACGCCATCCGGTCCAGCGCGCGCCGACCCGGTCGAAGGACCGCCCCGCCAGCCGCTCGACGAACGCGGCGGTGTCCTCGCGGAGCACCACGGTGCGGGCCGGCCGCTGCTCGTCCTTGCCGGAGCCCTCGTCGAGCACCACGGACGGCACGTCCTGGCGGGCGAGCGCGAGGGACAGCGCGAGGCCGACGGGCCCGGCGCCGACGACGATCACCGGATCCACGGCGCGGCTCCTCCTGCCCCGGAAGGCGCCGCGACCGAGGGCGCGGGCGGCGTACTGGACGTACAGGGAGAGGCAGTTGGAGCGGGGTGCGCGTTCACAGAGCGTATGCAACCCATTGCCGGTGCTTGCGTCAAGTGACGGAGGCAGTGGCGATCATGCCACTGCCTCCGTCACGACGGCCGATCGGGGCGGCCCGGGTGATGCCCCGTCAGGCGCTGCCGTCCCTGGGCGTGGACAGCGTCTTGTCGACCTCGGCCAGCTCCACGACGGGCTCGGCGGCCGCCGCGACGGCGATGCCCTTCTTGGCCCGGCGGCCGCGCCGCTCGATCCAGCTCGCCAGCCAGGACAGGGCCAGACACATCGCGATGTAGATGACGCCGACCACGATGACGACCGCGGTGATCGGGTTCTCGCCGTTGACGATGATGTTGTTCGCCATCTGGCGGGCCGCGAACAGCAGCTCCGTGTAGGTGATGACGTAGCCGAGCGAGGTGTCCTTCAGGGTCACCACGAGCTGGCTGATCATCGTCGGCAGCATCGCCCGTACGGCCTGCGGCAGTTGGAGCATGATCATGACCTGCGACTTGCGCAGGCCCAGCGCGTACGCGGCCTCGACCTGGCCGCGCGGCACGGAGTTGACGCCGGCCCGCAGCACCTCGGCCTGGACGCAGCCGTTGTAGACGGTCAGGCCGATGACGAGCGCCCAGAAGCCCGAGCTCTCGCCGATGATTCCGAGGTTCTCCTTGTAGGTGAGGAAAAGCACCCACAAGGCGTAGATCGTGATCAGCAGCGGGACGGCGCGGAACAGCTCGATGAAGCCGGTGGCGAACCAGCTGACGGCCTTGTGGTCGGACAGCCGTGCGACCGCGAGGAGCAGGCCGAGCACCAGGGAGAGCGCACCGGCGACCGCGAACACCTGCAGGGTGGTGACCACGCCGTCGCGGATGTTGGTGCGCACACCCGCGTTGTTGAAGATGTTCCAGACCTCGGGCTCCAGCTGGCCCTTCTCGCTCATCCGGTAGATCGCGAAGGCGACCAGGCCCAGGACGGCGACGGAACCGACGATCGTGTAGAGCCGGTTGCGCACGCGGGCCTTGGGGCCCGGCGCGTCGTACAGGACGCTCGAACTCATCGTGCGACCCCCATGCGCCGCTCGAGCAGCCGGAAGAGACCGCTGATGGAGAAAGTGATGACGAGGTAGCCCAGGGCCACCCACAGGAAGATCCAGCCGATCGCGAAGCCCTTGTCGCTCAGCAGCTTCTGGACGCTGAAGAGCTCGGCGACACTGAACGCGCCGGCGATGGCGGAGTTCTTGGTCAGCGCGATGAAGATCGAGCTGAGCGGCGGCAGCACCGTACGGGTGGCCTGCGGCAGGATGATCAGCCGCAGCGTCTGCCCGAAGGTCATGCCGATCGACCGCGCGGCCTCGGCCTGGCCCAGCGGCACCGTGTTGATGCCGGAGCGGACGGCCTCGCAGACGAACGCCGAGGTGTAGCAGCCCAGCGTCAGCAGGGCCTTCATCCACGGGTTCAGACCCGGGAAGAAGATCACCGGAAGGACGAACCAGACGACGAGGAAGAGCAGCGTCAGGGGCGTGTTGCGAAAGAGCGTCACCCATGCGGTGCCGAACAGGCGCAGGGGCGGGACGGGGGAGACACGGAACCCGGCGATGATCACGCCGAGGACCATCGCCAGCAGCCCGCTGGCCAGGGTCAGCAGGACGGTGCCTATGAACCCCTCGCGGAACTCCGGGAGATAGTCGAGCAATACGTTCACGGGGATGTCCTCGTGGGCGGCGGGCGGGCAGGAAAGGCCGCGCCCACGGGCGCACCGCGAACGGTGCGCCCGGAGCGGGGCGTACTCCTCAGGCGCGGAGCGCGCCGGTCAAGGGCGCTCGATCAGTAGCGCTCGAGGGCCGGCGGCTCGGTGTAGGCCGACTTCGACAGACCCAGCGTCGCGTCGTACGCCTTCTTGTAGTCGCCGTTCTTCTCGTGCGCCTCGATGGCGTTGTTCACCGCGTCGCGCAGCGCCTTGTCGTCCTTGTTCATGCCGATGCCGTACGGCTCCTTGGTGAACGGCTTGCCGACCACCTTGAGCTTCGTCGGGCGCTGGGCGGCGTAGCCCTTGAGGATCGCGTCGTCCGTGGTGACCGCGTCCACCTCGTTGTTCAGCAGCTGCTGAACGCACTCGGAGTACTTGGACAGCTCGACCGTCTTCGCGCCGTACTTGGGCTTCTTGATCTCCTGCAGCGGGGTCGAGCCCTTGATGGAGCAGACCGTCTTGCCCTTGAGCGAGTCGGGGCCGGTGATGCCCTTCTCGTCGGCGCGCACCAGGAGGTCGGCACCGGCGAGGAAGTACGGGCCGGCGAAGCCGACCTGCTTCTTGCGCTCGTCGTTGATCGTGTACGTGCCTACGTAGAGGTCGACCTCGCCCTTGGAGATGGTCGTCTCACGGACGTTCGAGTCGACCGTCTTGAACTCGATCTGGTCGGGCTTGAAGCCGAGGTCGGCGGCGACCATCTTGGCGATCTCGATGTCGAAACCGGAGCGCTTGCCGTCGGTGTCCTGGAATCCCAGGAACGGCTGGTCGTCCTTGGCGCCGAAGACGATCTTGCCGGCCTTCTGGGCCTTCTTCAGGGTCGGGGAGTCGACCTTGACGTCCTTGGCGACCGTGTACGTCGGCAGCTTCGGCTGGTTCTTGCCACCCGAACCACCGGCGGGCTTGTCACCGGCGTTGCCGGACTCGCCGCCACACGCGGTGGCGGTCAGGGCGAGAGCGGCGACGGTGGCCGCGACAGCGGCGGACTTGCGGAGATTCATGGTGAGCATCCTTCGTGTCGGCAGATTCGGCAGTCTGAAAAATCGACGCGCGCGGAGCCTCGGTCCGAGCTCGGTCCGAGGGCGCACGTACGGCGCGCGTCTAGTGGTGCAGGATCTTCGACAGGAAGTCCTTGGCCCGGTCGCTGCGCGGATTGCTGAAGAACTGGTCGGGGGTGGCCTCTTCGACGATGCGGCCGTCCGCCATGAAGACGACACGGTTGGCGGCGGAGCGGGCGAAGCCCATCTCGTGCGTGACCACGACCATCGTCATGCCGTCCCGGGCGAGCTGCTGCATCACCTCGAGGACCTCGTTGATCATCTCCGGGTCGAGCGCCGACGTGGGCTCGTCGAAGAGCATCACCTTCGGGTCCATCGCCAACGCCCGTGCGATGGCGACACGTTGCTGCTGTCCGCCGGACAGCTGCGCGGGGTACTTGTCCGCCTGGGCGCCGACGCCCACCCGGTCCAGAAGCGCGCGCGCCTTCTCCTCGGCCTTCTTCTTGTCCGCCTTGCGGACCTTGACCTGGCCCAGCGTCACGTTCTCGAGCACCGTCTTGTGCGCGAAGAGGTTGAAGGACTGGAAGACCATGCCCACGTCGGCACGCAGCCTGGCCAGCTCCTTGCCCTCCTGGGGCAGCGGCTTGCCGTCGATCGTGATCGACCCGGAGTCCACGGTCTCCAGGCGGTTGATCGTGCGGCACAGCGTCGACTTGCCGGAGCCCGACGGGCCGATGACGACCACGACCTCGCCTCGCGCGATGGTCAGGTCGATGTCCTGGAGCACGTGCAGAGCGCCGAAGTGCTTGTTGACTGCGCTCAGCGCGACCAGTGTGTCGCCCGCGGGGGGAGTGGCGTCCTTGGTCACCGAAACTTCGGTCATCGGGGTCTTGCTCCATCCTCCTCGGTTGGGAGGACAGTAGTAACCCGGTACGACCAGCGTCATTACATCTGAGGGGAAATTGAGCATAACGATCCGGTCGCAACCGGACACGATGCGTGAAGGGGTGCGGCCCGTGCGTACCGGCTGCATAACGGAACGCGGACGGGGCCCGCAGCCTCTTGACGACTTCCTCATGGATCGGCGTGGATGCCTTGGTGAACGCATGGGACCGACACAGGTGAGGGGGCCGGAATGAGACTGCTGCTCGTCGAGGACGACGATCACGTCGCCGCGGCCCTGTCCGCCGTGCTCTCCCGGCACGGCTTCGAGGTGCGGCACGCGCGCAACGGGGAGGAGGCCCTCCAGGCCCTCGTCCCGGACCCGGCCGGCTTCGGCGTCGTCCTGCTCGACCTGGGCCTGCCCGACCAGGACGGCTACGAGGTCTGCGGCAAGATCCGCAAGCGCACCACGACGCCCGTCATCATGGTCACCGCGCGCGCGGACGTCCGCTCCCGCATCCACGGGCTGAATCTCGGCGCCGACGACTACGTGGTGAAGCCGTACGACACGGGGGAGTTGCTCGCCCGTATCCACGCGGTCAGCCGGCGCAGCGTCCAGGAGGAGGCCGCCCCCGCTTCCGACCACGAGGTGCTGCTCGGCGACGTGGTCATCGACCTGCCCACGCGGCAGGTCACCGTGGAGGGCGCCGCCGTGCCGCTCACGCGCAAGGAGTTCGACCTGCTGGCCCTGCTCGCGCAGCGGCCCGGGGTCGTCTTCCGCCGGGAGCAGATCATCAGCGAGGTGTGGCGCACCAGTTGGGAAGGCACGGGGCGCACCCTGGAGGTGCACGTCGCCTCCCTGCGCGCCAAGCTGCGCATGCCCGCCCTGATCGAGACCGTGCGCGGCGTCGGCTACCGGCTCGTGGCCCCGGCCGCCTAGCGGAAGCCGTAGAGTCCCTCGGGTGCGCGCCCGTCTGCTTCCGCTGCTCATCGTCCTCATGGCGGGCGTCCTGCTCGCTCTCGGCTTCCCGCTCGCCGTGAGCGTGGCCTCCGCCGAGCAGCAGAAGGTCGTCGTCGACCGCATCGACGACACCGCCCGCTTCGCCTCCCTCGCCCAGTTCGTCACCACACGGCCCGGCGAGAACGGCGCACAGGCCCCCGACGAGCGCCGGCAGACCCTCCAGAAGGAACTCGACCGCTACTACGCCGTCTACGGGATCAGGGCGGGCGTCTTCTTCCGCGACCAGGTGCCGATGGCCCGCTCGCCGCGCGCCTTCGGGGTGCCCGCCAGAGGCGCCCTGCGCGAGGCGTTCGACGAGGCCCTGTACTCGCGCCGCAGCCACGACCCGTCCCAGGTCTGGCCCTGGCGCCACGGACGGCTCGTGGTGGCCTCCCCGGTCATCCGGGACGGTGACGTGGTCGCCGTCGTCGTCACCGACTCGCCCACCGGTGCGATGCGCGCCAAGACGCTGCGCGGCTGGCTGATCATCGCGGCGGGCGAGGTCGCCGCGATGCTGCTGGCGGTGGGCGCCGCGCTGCGCCTGACCGGCTGGGTGCTGCGGCCCGTACGCGTCCTGGACGCCACCACCCACGACATCGCCACGGGCCGGCTGAAATCACGGGTCGCGGCGGCCGGCGGTCCGCCGGAACTCAGGCGCCTGGCCCGGTCGTTCAACGAGATGGCCGACAACGTCGAGGACGTGCTGGAGCAGCAGCGCGCCTTCGTCGCCGACGCCTCGCACCAACTGCGCAACCCGCTCGCCGCCCTGCTGCTGCGCATCGAGGTCCTGTCCTACGAACTACCGGAGGGTAACGAGGAGATCGCATCCGTTCAGACCGAGGGCAAGCGCCTGGCTCGCGTCCTCGACGACCTGCTCGACCTCGCCCTGGCCGAGCACGCCGGCGCCGACCTCCAGCTGACCGACATCGGGGAACTCGCCGCCGAGCGCGTCGAGGCCTGGCGGCTCACGGCCGACGACAAGGGCGTACGACTGGTCGCGCACTGCCCCGCCGTCACCGGCTGGGCCGACCCGATCGCCCTGTCCAGCGCCCTGGACGCCGTGGTCGACAACGCGCTCAAGTTCACGCCCGAGGGCGAGCAGGTCACGGTCACGGTCCTCGCGGGCGGCGAGAGCACCGCCGTCGAGGTCACCGACGGCGGCCCCGGCCTGCGCGACGAGGAGCTCGCCCGCATCGGCGACCGCTTCTGGCGCAGCGGCCGGCACCAGAACGTGAAGGGCTCCGGCCTCGGCCTGTCGATCTCCCGCGCCCTGCTCACCGCGGGCGGCGGCTCGATCGCGTACGCCCATCACGAACCGCACGGGCTGCGCGTGACGCTCCGGGTCCCGAGGACCGCTCCGCTGCCGCGCCAGGGCGCCGGGGCGGACGCCGGGCAGGACCTGGCCGAGCGGTAGCCGCGGCACGTCACGGCACAGGACGTCGGGGCGGCGCAGGGCTCAGGGCTTCACCGAGCGGTAGTACCGACGCGCGCCCTCGTCCAGGGTGAGCGGATCCGTGTAGATCGCGGTGCGCAGGTCGACGAGCTGCGCCGCGTGCACCCGCGCGCCGATGTGGTCCCGGCTGTCGATGACCGTGCGGGTCACCTCCTCAGCCATCGCCGGATCGATCCGCTCTGTCGTGACCAGCAGGTTCGCCACGGCCAGCGTATTGACCGCCTTGCCGTGCTGGGCGTGCGGATAGGCGTCGGCCGGCATCGTCGCCGCCCTGTAGTAGCGCGAGGAGCCGCCCTGGGCGTGCAGCTCGTCGATCAGGCTGCCGAGCTCGACGAGTCGGATCGGGAACCGCTCCGACAGCTTGCGCACATGCTCCGTCGTCAGGCCGCCCGACCAGAAGAAGGCGTCGATCTGACCGGCCTGCAGAGCGGTCGGCATGGTGTCTATCCCGAGGCCGACAGGGACGATGTCCTTTTCCGGATCCAGGTCCGCCGCCAGCAGGATCCGGTTCGCGATCAGCCGCACGCCGGACGCGCTCCCGCCCACGGCCACCCGCTTGCCGCGCAGATCGGCCACCGACCTGATCTTGGACGAGCGGGGCACGACGAGCTGCATGTAGTCGTCGTAGAGGCGGGCGCAGGCGCGCAGCCGCTCGGCGCCGGGCCGGCCCTCGAGCTGGTACTTGGCGACCGCGTCGGCGGCGGCGATCGTGAAGTCGGCCTTGCCGGTCGCCACCCGCCGCACGTTGTCCCACGAGCCCTCGCTGCCGTCGAGCCGCACGTCGACGCCGGGCAGATCACGCGCCATGGCGGCCTTCAGCAGGTTCCCGTACTTCTCGTAGACGCCCGTCGGGGCGCCGGTGCTGAACGTCACCTGTCCGCTCGGCGCCTCGTCCTCCAGCGGCAGCAGCCACCACAGCAGCAGCCCGACCACCACGAGCCCGGCCACGGACCCCCGCAGGACGTGGCGGCGGGCCGGGCGCAGGCGACGGAGGGCGGTGAGCGGCATGGGCGCGATCCTGCCAGGTGGGGGCGGCGGCTGACCAGGGTTGACGGCGCACGTCACGGCCCGGCCGCCGCCGGGTGCCGGGCGTGACGGGAGGAGGCGGCACGGGGCGCCCCCGCGAACCCCATACCCTTGTCCGTATGAGCAGCAGCGACCCGCGTCCGTCCGCCGTGGACGATCGTTCTCCCAATCCCCCCAAGACGTACGAAGTACGCACCTACGGGTGCCAGATGAACGTCCACGACTCCGAGCGCCTCTCGGGCCTCCTGGAGGGCGCCGGATACGTCCGCGCCCCCGAAGGCTCCGACGGCGACGCCGACGTCGTGGTGTTCAACACCTGCGCGGTGCGGGAGAACGCGGACAACCGGCTCTACGGCAACCTCGGCCGGCTCGCCCCCCGCAAGGCCTCGCGCCCCGGGATGCAGATCGCCGTGGGCGGCTGCCTCGCTCAGAAGGACCGCGACACCATCGTCAAGAAGGCGCCCTGGGTGGACGTCGTCTTCGGCACGCACAACATCGGCAAGCTGCCCGTCCTCCTGGAGCGCGCCCGCGTCCAGGAAGAGGCGCAGGTCGAGATCGCCGAGTCGCTCGAGGCCTTCCCGTCGACGCTGCCGACCCGCCGCGAGAGCGCGTACGCGGCCTGGGTGTCGATCTCCGTCGGCTGCAACAACACCTGCACCTTCTGCATCGTCCCGGCGCTGCGCGGCAAGGAGAAGGACCGCAGGACCGGCGACATCCTCGCCGAGATCGAGGCCCTCGTCGGCGAGGGCGTCTCCGAGATCACGCTGCTCGGCCAGAACGTGAACGCCTACGGGAGCGACATCGGCGACCGCGAGGCCTTCAGCAAGCTGCTGCGCGCCTGTGGTCAGATCGAGGGCCTGGAGCGGGTCCGCTTCACGTCCCCGCACCCGCGGGACTTCACCGACGACGTCATCGCCGCCATGGCCGAGACGCCCAACGTGATGCCGCAGCTCCACATGCCCATGCAGTCGGGCTCGGACACGGTCCTCAAGGCGATGCGCCGCTCGTACCGCCAGGAGCGCTTCCTCGGCATCATCGACAAGGTCCGCGCCGCCATCCCGCACGCGGCCATCACCACCGACATCATCGTGGGCTTCCCCGGCGAGACCGAGGAGGACTTCGAGCAGACGATGCACGCCGTGCGCGAGGCCCGCTTCTCCCAGGCCTTCACCTTCCAGTACTCCAAGCGCCCCGGGACCCCGGCCGCCACCATGGAGAACCAGGTCCCCAAGGAGGTCGTGCAGGCGCGTTACGAGCGTCTGGTCGCCCTCCAGGAGGAGATCTCCTGGGAGGAGAACAAGAAGCAGGTCGGCCGCACCCTGGAGCTCATGGTCGCCGAGGGCGAGGGCCGCAAGGACGGCGCCACCCACCGCCTGTCCGGCCGCGCCCCCGACAACCGCCTGGTGCACTTCACGAAGCCGGACGAGGAGGTCCGCCCCGGTGACGTGGTGACCGTGGAGATCACCTACGCCGCCCCGCACCACCTGCTCGCCGAGGGCGCCGTCCTGAGCGTGCGCCGCACCCGCGCGGGCGACGCCTGGGAGAAGCGCACCCAGGAGACGCAGGACAAGGCGCAGGGCGTCCTGCTGGGCCTGCCGAAGGTCGGCGTCCCCGAGCCGCTGCCGGCGGCCACCGGAGGCTGCGCCGTCGACTGACGCGGTCGCCCGCCGGGGCCCGCTCCGCCGCCCCGTGCGCGACCGGCCCCCGGCCACGGGCGACCGCTCGCGCAGTAGGCTGCCGATCATGCTTGTCGCTGCCGCCGTGTGCCCCTGCCCCCCACTGCTCGTGCCCGAGGTGGCCGCGGGTGCCGCCCCCGAGCTGGACGCCGCCCGCGCGGCGTGCGACGAGGCGATCGGGGCGGTGATCGCGGCCCGCCCCGAGCTGATCGTGGTCGTCGGCCAGGGGACGCGGAACGCGCACCACGCGGCCGGCGCCCGAGGATCCTTCCGTCCCTTCGGCGTCGACCTCGACGTGACGCTCGGCGCCGCTCCCTCGCAGGAGCGAGCGGCCGGGACGCAGGCCCCGCTGCCGCCCTCCCTGGCCGTCGGCGCGTGGCTGCTCGCCCGCGCGGGCTGGGACGGCCCGGTGCGTGGCTACGAGGTGAGGGACGACCGCTCCTGGCCGGTCAACGGCGAGGACGGCGTCCACATCGCCGGGTACGCGGACCGCGTCGGCCTCCTCGTGATGGGCGACGGCAGTGCCTGCCGCACCGTCAAGGCGCCCGGCTACCTGGACGAGCGCGCCGAGGGCGTCGACGCGGAGATCGCCGCCGCGCTGCGCGACCTGGACGACGAAGGCCGCTTCGCGAACCTGGACGAGGATCTCGCCCGCGCCCTGAAGATCTCCGGCCGGGGCCCGTGGCAGATCCTCGTCGGGGCCTGGGACAAGGAACCCGCCTCGGCCCGCCTCCTCTACGAGGACGCGCCCTACGGGGTCGGCTACTTCGTGGCCTCCTGGACGTAGCGGCACCTCTACAGGGCGCGCGCACGTCTACAAGGGCGTGCGCCTGCCCATGAGGACGCGCGACGTGCAACAAGGGCGCGCCACGTCCAGGAAGGCGCGCACACGGCGACGGCCGCGAAGCCCGATGGCTTCGCGGCCGTCCGCACGATGTGACGCGCGTGGCGTCAGGAGGCCGGAGGCGGGGTCGGCGGGGTGTCGTCGCCCCCCTTGCCCTGGGCCCCCCGGTCGGGGGACTCGGACATCCGGTCCACGGCGTCCTTGGCCTTCGCCGTGCCCTGCTGGATCTTGTCGCTGTACTTGCCCTTGGTCCTCTTGTCGACCATGTCGGCGGCCTTGTCGAGGCCCTGGTCGATCTTGTCCCCGTGCTGCTGCGCGAGGCCGGAGGCCTTGTCCTTGGCGGGGCCGAGCTTGGCTTTGAGTTGGTCCAGGAAGCCCATGGATCTCACTTTCCTCGCGGATGTCCCACGCCCGGACGGGCGTGCGCCGGCAGGTACTACTGACGGGCGCCCTCGCCGGCCTCGCTGTCGGCCGCCTGCTCCGCGGACTGCTGCTTCGGGATCTCCACCGCGTCCGTCGCGGTGGGAGCCGCCGGCTCGTCCGTCTCCGGGTCCGCCGCGACCTGCTCCGCCTCCGCGGAGGCCGGCGCCGGGTCGCCCTCGGTCTCCGCAGCCTCGGGCTCGGCGTCGGCCGTCACGACGGCGGCCTTGGTCTCGGCCGACGACGCCTCCTCGGTGTCCTTGGCCTTCCGGCGGAACATGGCAAAAACGCCCATTTCAACTCCATACGGTACTCGTGTGGGCGAAATCCCGCCCTGCCCGGTGCGTCCCATTGCGCCGCCCGGGTCGCCGGTCCTCGAAACCGGCGGCTGGAACCTCGCAACAGGCAACGACCCCGCACCGGGGTCGTCACGTAGCTCGTTCGAGAAGTGGCAAGGAGGTTTGCGAGACTGGGACGGTGAGTAGCGCAGCTCCCGCCCCGCGGGTCATCGCCGTCGTCGGGCCGACCGCCGCCGGAAAGTCAGATCTAGGTGTCTTCTTCGCCAAGGAACTCGGCGGCGAGGTCGTCAACGCCGACTCCATGCAGTTGTACCGGGGGATGGACATCGGTACCGCCAAGCTGACGCCCGAGGAGCGCGAAGGAGTCCCGCACCACCTTCTCGACATCTGGGACGTCACCGTGACGGCCAGCGTCGCCGAGTACCAGAAGCTCGCCCGCGCGCAGATCGACCGCCTCCTCGCCGAAGGGCGCTGGCCCGTCCTGGTGGGCGGCTCGGGCCTCTACGTACGCGGCGCGATCGACAAGATGGAGTTCCCCGGTACGGACCCCGAGCTGCGCGCCCGCCTGGAGGAGGAGCTCGCGCTGCGCGGCCCCGGCGCCCTGCACGCGCGGCTCGCCGCCGCCGACCCGGAGGCCGGTGCCGCCATCCTGCCGAGCAACGGACGGCGCATCGTGCGCGCCCTGGAGGTCATCGAGATCACCGGCAAGCCCTTCACGGCCAACCTGCCGGGTCACGACTCCGTGTACGACACCGTCCAGATCGGCGTGGACGTCGCCCGCCCCGAGCTCGACGCACGCATCGCCACCCGCGTGGACCGCATGTGGGAGGCCGGACTCGTCGACGAGGTCCGCACCCTCGCCGACCAGGGACTGCGCGAGGGCGTCACCGCCTCCCGGGCGCTCGGCTACCAGCAGGTACTGACGGCGCTCTCCGGAGAGTGCACCGAGGACGAGGCGCGCGCCGAGACCGTGCGCGCCACCAAGCGCTTCGCGCGCCGCCAGGACTCCTGGTTCCGCCGCGATCCCCGCGTGCACTGGCTCAGCGGAGCCGTCGCGGACCGCGGGGAACTCCCGGCCCGGGCAATGACGTTGATCGAACGACCGGTTACAGCCTGATCACGTGATGGCATCGGGACGCCCGGGCGGTCATCCCGGCCACTCCGGGCGTGCCATCATCGACCATCGATCGACCAGTGGAGTCCGGAGTGGGAGGGCGCGTGGCGATGGAGGCCGGCCCTCGTGACACCGCACCAGGCGGGGATCAGTTGAGCCCTGACGGTCCTGAGGCGACCCCGGACGGCGTGATCGCCGACGGGCCGACCGTCGAGGAGATCGCCGCGCAGGACGAGGCGGCGGAGGTCGAGGTCGAGCTCCGTCCGCAGCGCAGGCTCCGCATCTGGCAGCTCGCGCCCATCGTCATGCTGGCGACGCTCGGCTCCCTCATGTTCGCCTTCCCGCTCTTCTTCGAGTTCGGCGACGGTGGCGCCGTGGTCGCGATGCTCGGGCTGCTGATCAGCTCCTGCGCCGCCGGCTGGGGCATGATGGCCGCCCGCCGCGTCGGCTACACCATGCCGGGCCTCCCGCCGCGCGGCTCGGGCCGCAGACCGGACTGGCGCGTCGTGGGCGCCTACGTGGTCGTCGTGGCGTCCGTCGCCGTGCTGGCCGTCTGGCGCGTCGCGCGCCTGCGGTGACCGGCCGCACACGGCCCCCGCTCACCCCTCACGCGCCGACCCCGTACGATCGAGAGATGACCACTTTCCTCAAGGGTCACGGAACCGAGAACGACTTCGTGATCATCCCGGACGCGGAGAACGCGGTGGCGCTCCCGCCGTCCACCGTGGCCGCGCTCTGCGACCGCAGGGCGGGCATCGGCGGCGACGGTCTCCTGCACGTCGTGCGCTCCGCCGCGCACCCCGACGCGCGGCACATGGCCGAAGAGGCCGAGTGGTTCATGGACTATCGCAACGCGGACGGCTCCGTCGCCGAGATGTGCGGCAACGGCGTACGGGTCTTCGCCCGTTACCTCCAGCACGCCGGTCTCGTCGCCGAGGGCGATGTGGCGGTGGCCACCCGCGGCGGCGTGAAGGCGGTCCACATCGACAAGGAAGGCCTCGTCACGGTCGGCATGGGCCGCGCGACGCTCCCCGAGGGCGACGTCACCGTGTCCGTGGACGACCACTCCTGGCCCGCCCGGAACGTGAACATGGGCAACCCGCACGCGGTCGCCTTCGTCGAGGACCTCGCCCAGGCGGGCACCCTCTACGAGGCGCCCCCGTTCACCCCGGCGAGCGCCTACCCGCAGGGGGTGAACGTGGAATTCGTCGTGGACCGCGGCCCGCGCCACGTCGCCATGCGCGTGCACGAGCGTGGCGTCGGCGAGACGCGGTCCTGCGGCACCGGAGCCTGCGCGGTGGCCGTCGCCACGGCCCGCCGCGACGGACACGACCCCGTGGCTGACGGCACCCCGGTGACGTACGAGATCGACCTGCCCGGCGGCCGGCTCAGCATCACCGAGCGGGCGGACGGGGAGATCGAGATGACCGGGCCCGCGGTCATCGTGGCCGAAGGTGAGATCGACGCGGACTGGTTCGCGGCGATCGAAACCGTAAACCCGTAAGCCTTCGCTCGAATGGGTGATCCGTTTCACGCTGGGCGAGAGGGGGACTGCGCCACGTGATGGGCTCGGTAGCATCAAGCACCGGTCCGGACGGGTGCCCCCGCCAGCCCGCCGCCGGTCGATCAAGCCGGAGGTGCTCATGAGTGCGGAGGCGACCAACCCCGCGACGCCCGGGCCGATCACGCCCGAAGCACCCCGCAGGCGTGCCCGCCCACGGATCGACCTGCGCCGCCTCGGCCGGGCCGCGCTGCTCGGCTCCGCGACCCGCGACCGGCTCCCGGACGCGATCAGCCATGTGGTCGAGGCCCACCGCGCGCACTATCCGGACTCCGACCTGGAGCCCCTGCGCCGCGCCTACGTGCTCGCCGAGTCCTCGCACCGCGGTCAGATGCGCAAGAGCGGCGAGCCCTACATCACGCACCCGCTCGCCGTGACACTGATCCTGGCCGAGCTCGGCGCGGAGGCCACCACCCTGACCGCCTCCCTGCTCCACGACACGGTCGAGGACACCGAGGTGACCCTCGACCAGGTGCGCACCGAGTTCGGCGAAGAGGTCGCCTATCTGGTCGACGGCGTCACCAAACTGGAGAAGGTCGACTACGGGGCCGCGGCCGAGCCCGAGACCTTCCGCAAGATGCTGGTCGCCACCGGCAACGACGTACGCGTCATGTCGATCAAGCTCGCCGACCGCCTGCACAACATGCGCACCCTCGGCGTCATGCGCCAGGAGAAGCAGGAACGGATCGCCAAGGTCACGCGGGACGTCCTGATCCCGCTCGCCGAGCGCCTCGGTGTCCAGGCGCTCAAGACCGAGCTGGAAGACCTCGTCTTCGCGATCCTGCACCCCGAGGAGTACAAGGAGACCAGGGAGCTCATCGCGGCGAACGCGGCCCGCGCGGAGCATCCCCTCGACGAGATCGCCGAAGAGGTGCGCGGCGTGCTGCGCGAGGCGGGCATCACCGCCGAAGTCCTCATCAGGCCCCGGCACTTCGTCTCCGTGCACCGCGTGCGGCGCAAGCGCGGCGAGCTGCGCGGCGCCGACCTCGGGCGCCTGCTCGTCCTCGTCTCCGAGGACGCGGACTGCTACGGCGTCCTGGGCGAACTGCACACCTGCTTCACGCCGGTCGTCTCGGAGTTCAAGGACTTCATCGCCGTCCCGAAGTTCAACCTGTACCAGTCGCTGCACACCGCCGTGGCCCGCGCCGACGGCGAGGTCGCCGAAGTCCTCATCCGCACGCACCAGATGCACAAGGTCGCCGAGGCCGGCGTCGTCGCCCTCGGCAATCCCTACACGCCCTCCGGCGAGGAGCACCTGGACACCGTCGGCGAGCGCTCCGACCCCACCCGCCCCGGCTGGCTCTCCCGCCTCCTCGACTGGCAGCAGTCGGCACCCGACACCGACACGTTCTGGTCGACGCTGCGCGAGGACCTGGCGCAGGACCGCGAGATCACCGTGTTCCGGCCCGACGGCGGCACCATCGGCCTGCCCGCCGGCGCCAGCTGTATCGACGCCGCCTACGCCCAGTACGGGGAGGACGCCCACGCGTGCATCGGCGCGCGGGTCAACGGGCGCCTGGCCGCACTCGGCACCGTCCTCGCCGACGGCGACACCGTGCAGCTCCTGATGGACCAGGACGCGGCCTCCGAGCCCTCCCGCGACTGGCTGGACCACGCCAAGACCCCGGCCGCCCGCATCGCCATCCGCCGCTGGCTCACCGCGCACCCCGAGGGCCCCCGCGCCCCCGAGCCGGAACCGGAGCCGCGCGCCGCCTACAGCGGCCCCTCGGCCCGCCCCGCCGCGGCGAACGCGGTCGTGGACCAGCCCGGCGCCACCGTGCGCCTCGCGGGCTGCTGCACGCCCGTACCGCCCGACGAGATCACCGCCTTCGCGGTCCGCGGCGGCGTCGTCACCGTGCACCGCGTCGAGTGCTCCGGCGTGACGCGCATGAAGGCGGCCGGACGCCCGGAGATCGGCGTGCGCTGGGCCGACGCCGAGACCGCCGAGTACCGCGTCACCCTGATCGCCGAGTCCTTCAGCCGCCCGCACCTCCTCGCGGACCTCACCGAAGCCATAGCGCTCGAGGGCGTCGCCATCATCTCGGCGACGGTCGACCCGCCCGACCAGGGTCGCGTCCGCCACACGTATACCCTCCAACTCCCGGACGCGGACCGCCTCCAGAACCTGATGCGAGCGATGCGCAACGTGCCGGGCGTGTACGACGTGGACCGCGCCCGGCACGCCGCCGCCGGGGCGCACTGAGCGAACCCGGGGTCTCGTTCGGGTGGGTCCGGCGCGTGCCGTCCCGGCCTTCGGGGCGCGCGCTGATAGCCGTAGGGGATGCTGCTCAGCTCCCGAACGCCCCGCACCGCCGCACTGCTCGCCGCCGGTGTCTCCCTCGCCGTGCTCGCCGCCGCCGCGCCGCAGTCCGCGACCCCGCTCGGCGTGGGCGACCGCCTCTTCCCGCACCTCGGCAACCCCGGCTACGACGTGCGCTCGTACGACATCGCCTTCACCTACCGGGGCGACAACAGCAAGCCGCTCGACGCCGTCACCAAGATCGACGCGCAGGCGACGGACCTGCTCGACCGGATCAACCTCGACTTCTCGCACGGCACGGTGCGCTCCGTGAAGGTCAACGGCCTGCGGGCGGACTTCACGACGAAGGGCGAGGACCTGGTCGTCGAGCCGGCGCGGTCGGTCGTGCCGGGGCAGCCGTTGCACATCACCGTGGAGCACACGAGCGACCCCGTGCCCGGCAAGGAGGAGATCGGCTGGGTGCGCACCAAGGACGGCCTCGCGATGGCCAACCAGGCGGACGCCGCACACCGCGTCTTCCCGTGCAACGACCACCCGTCGGACAAGGCGTACTTCACGTTCCATGTCCGCACGCCGAAGGGCCTGACCGCCGTCGCCAACGGGAGGTCCGTGAGCACCACGCGCGCGGGGGACACCACCGACTGGACCTACCGCACGGAACACCCCATGGCCACCGAGCTGGCCCAGGTCTCCATCGGCAGCTCGTCCGTCCTGCGCCGGGAGGGCCCGCACGGACTGGAAGTACGGGACGTGGTGCGCACCAAGGACGTCAAGACGCTCGACCCGTGGCTCGCCAAGACCCCCGCGCAGATCGCCTGGATGGAGAGCAAGGTCGGCGCCTACCCGTTCGAGAACTACGGGCTGGTCATCGCGGACGCCACCACCGGCTTCGAACTCGAGACGCAGACACTCTCCCTCTTCGAGCGCGACCTCTTCACCCGCTCCGAGTACCCGAAGTGGTACGTCGAGTCGGTCATGGTCCACGAACTCGCCCACCAGTGGTTCGGCGACAGCGTCAGCCCGCGCACCTGGTCCGACGTGTGGCTCAACGAGGGACACGCCACCTGGTACGAGGAGCTGTACGCGCAGGAGAAGGGCGACCGCCCCATGGAGAAGCGGATGCGCGCCGCCTACGGGGCGTCGGACGCCATGCGCGCCGACGGAGGTCCGCCGGCCGCCCCGAAGAGCCCCGCGCCGGGGGAGAAGATCAGCATCTTCCGGCCGGTCGTCTACGACGGCGCCGCCCTCGTCCTGTACGCGCTGCGCCAGGAGATCGGCACGGAGGCCTTCGAGAGCCTGGAGCGGCAGTGGGTGAGCACGCACCGCGACGGCACGGCCACGACCGCCGACTTCGTCGCGCTCGCCTCACAGATCGCCGGACGGGACCTGACCGGCTTCTTCGACGCCTGGCTGTACGGGAAGAAGACGCCGCCGATGCCCGGACACCCGGACTGGAAGGTCGAGCCGGTGAAGACGGCGGAGAAGTAGGCTTCGGGCCCGGCACGCCGGGGAAAAACCCTGATGACGAGACGCCCCGTTCCGTGCGAACATCTTCAGGTCGACGGCGCGGAGCGGCCGGCGGGCCACCGGGAATCCTGGGGCCGGGCCGAGCGTTGTCACAGGTGACGGAGCCTGGTCTCCGTCGCGATGTTCCGAAATCCCACGGACATCACCACAGACGTAACCACAGACGTAAGGATCCAATGACCTCCTCTTCTTCCCCTTCCCAGGAAGCGCAGAGCCTCGCGCAGAACTACCCCGAAGGTCTTCGGGCCGATGCCCTGATGGAAGAGGACGTCGCCTGGAGCCACGAGATCGACGGAGACCGGGACGGCGAGCAGTTCGACCGCTCCGAGCGCGCGGCCCTGCGCCGCGTGGTGGGTCTCTCCACCGAGCTCGAGGACGTCACCGAGGTCGAGTACCGACAGCTCCGCCTGGAGCGGGTGGTGCTCGTCGGTGTGTGGACCTCGGGAACGGTTCATGACGCGGAGAACTCCCTCGCGGAGCTGGCTGCCCTCGCCGAGACCGCGGGCGCGCTCGTGCTCGACGGTGTCGTGCAGCGCCGGGACAAGCCCGACGCGGCGACGTACATCGGCTCGGGCAAGGCCCTCGAACTGCGCGACATCGTGCTCGAGACCGGAGCCGACACCGTCGTGTGCGACGGTGAGCTCAGCCCCGGCCAGCTCATCCACCTCGAGGACGTCGTCAAGGTCAAGGTGGTCGACCGGACCGCCCTGATCCTCGACATCTTCGCCCAGCACGCCAAGTCCCGAGAGGGCAAGGCGCAGGTCGCTCTGGCGCAGATGCAGTACATGCTGCCGCGCCTGCGCGGCTGGGGTCAGTCGCTCTCCCGGCAGATGGGTGGCGGCGGCGGTGGCGGCATGGCCACCCGTGGTCCCGGTGAGACCAAGATCGAGACGGACCGCCGACGGATCCGCGAGAAGATGGCGAAGATGCGCCGTGAGATCGCGGAGATGAAGACGGGCCGCGACATCAAGCGCCAGGAGCGCAAGCGCAACAAGGTGCCTTCGGTCGCCATCGCCGGTTACACGAACGCGGGCAAGTCGTCCCTGCTCAACCGCCTGACGGGCGCGGGCGTCCTGGTGGAGAACGCGCTGTTCGCCACCCTGGACCCGACCGTCCGCAGGGCCGAGACCCCGAGCGGCCGGCTCTACACGCTGGCCGACACGGTCGGTTTCGTCCGGCATCTGCCGCACCACCTCGTCGAGGCGTTCCGCTCCACGATGGAGGAGGTCGGCGACTCCGACCTGATCCTCCACGTGGTCGACGGTTCGCACCCGGCGCCGGAGGAGCAGCTCGCCGCCGTGCGCGAGGTCATCCGGGACGTCGGGGCCACCGAGGTCCCCGAGATCGTGGTGATCAACAAGGCGGACGCCGCGGACCCGCTGGTGCTCCAGCGTCTGATGCGCGTCGAGAAGCACTCGATCGCCGTCTCCGCCCGTACGGGCGCCGGCATGGCGGAGCTGCTCGCGCTCATCGACGCCGAGCTGCCGCGCCCCGAGGTCGAGGTCGAGGCACTCGTGCCGTACACCCACGGCCAGCTGGTGGCGCGGGCGCACTCGGACGGTGAGGTGATCTCCGAGGAGCACACCCCGGACGGCACGCTCCTGAAGGCGCGCGTCCACGAGGAGCTGGCGGCCGAGCTCGCGCCGTACGCTCCGGCGGCGATCGCGAGCTGACGCGACGCCGTCCCGCACGGCAGCACGACAGACAGGAGGGCCCGCCCCGATTCGCTCGGGGCGGGCCCTCCTGTCCGTGTCGGACGTCGTACGGCAGCCGGTCGGTCGTCGCCGGCCCGCTGCCGCACCGCTCGCTACTTGCTGCCGTACTTCTCGCTCATGGTGTCGAAGACCTGCTTGGCCTCGTCGCCGAGCTGCGGTCCGGCCAGCCACGTGTTGTCCGCCGGGCCGATCGATGTGTTCGACACGAGGACCGTCTTGTCACCGCGGACGCGGAACCAGCCACCACCGGACGAGCCACCCGTCATCGTGCAGCCGATGCGGTACATCGTCGGCAGCGTCGGCTCGAGCGACAGCCGGCCCGGACGGTCGAGGCACTTGTGCATCAGCAGACCGTCGTACGGCGGCGCGGCCGGGTAGCCCCAGGCGCCCATCGAACCGACCGACTGCACGGACGGCTTGGTGAAGTCGACGTCGAGCGCGTTCCCGACCGTCTCCTCCAGGGACTTGGTGCCCTGCTCGGGCTTCACGTGCAGCACCGCGAAGTCGTACGGCGCGCCCTCGCCGCCGGTCGGACCGCCGCCGTTGATCCACTCGTTCGAGGTCGACGCCCAGTCCGCCCAGTACGAGCCGTACGGGGCGATCTCCTGCTGCGTCGCGTTGCGCAGGTCGTCCGCGGACTTGCCCATGTCGTTGTAGGACGGCACGAACATGATGTTGCGGTACCAGCCGCCCGCCGAACCGGCGTGCACGCAGTGGCCCGCGGTCCACACCAGGTTCGAACGGCCCGGGTTGCGCGGGTCCTTGACGACGGTGCCCGAGCAGACCATGGAGCCTTCGGGGGAGTCGAAGAAGACCTTGCCGACCGGCGCGGCGTTCTCGTGGTACGGCGTCTTCTCCGGACGGGCCTGCACCGGGGACGGGTCGGGGTCGGAGACACCCTGGTCGTCCGCGTAGTCCTTCGCCGCGATCGTCTTGTTCGGATCCTTCGCGGACTTCATCCGCTCCGGCTTCCACAGCCCGTCGATGACCGGGTTCACGAAGTCCTTGGCTTCGCGCAGCCAGTCGTCCTTGCTCCAGTTCTTCCAGGCACCGTCCTTCCACTTGTCGGGGTCGATGCCGTGCTCCTTGAGCCGGTCGGCGATGTCCCCGGGCAGCTTGGCGCCGTCGGAACCCTGCGACGCGCCGGCGGCGGGCTTGCCGCCCGCGGCGTCGTCCTTGCTGTCGTTGCAGGCCGTGGCGGTCAGCGCCAGGACCACGGCGAGTCCGGTCACGGCGAGAGCGCCGCGACGCCCCCGCGCGCGCGTGGCGGACGGACGTATGGAACGCATGGTGCGAGTACCCCCGAGTGGAAAACGCGCGCCGGACCCGGCGGCGCGACACCGCCGTCGACGCGGAACTGTCATGAGCGTGTCATGGGCGGAGCGCATGTCCCTGTGGGTCCGCTGTGACACAGCACCCCACTATGCCTGTGAGGTCGAGGACGAACTGCGGCGGGGTGGTGAAGGTTTCCGCACTCCCGCCGGAGATCCGGACGAACCGTCGGACGGACCGGCCGGGGCGGGCCCGGCAGCGCTTTCTCCGCTGCCCGGAGCCCACCACGAACCGGAACGGCCTACTGCCCGGCGTACTTCTTGCTCACCGCGTCGTAGATCCCCTTGGCCTCCTTGCCCAGGCGCGGACCGGCGAGCCAGCCCGAAGTCACCGGGCCGATCGAGGTGTTGGACACCAGCGCCGGCTTGCCGTCGGAACCCTGGCCGACCCAGCCACCGCCGGACGAACCACCGGTCATGGTGCAGCCGATGCGGTACATCGTCGGGTCCGTGTCGTTCAGCGACAGCCGGCCCGGCTTGTCGGCGCACTGGTACAGCTTCTGGCCGTCGTACGGCGGCGCCGCCGGGTAGCCCTTCGCCGTCAGCTGCGAGATGTCTGGCACCGCCGGGGCGTTGAAGTTCACCGGAAGCGCCGAACCCACCGTCTCCTCCAGCGACTTGCCCGTGCTGCCCTTCTCCGGCGTCACGTGGATCGCGGCGAAGTCGTACGGAGCACCCTGGCCGCCGGTCGGACCGCCCTGCTCGATCCACTGGTCTGAGGTCTGCGCCCAGGAACCCCACCACACGCCGTACGGAGCCACCTCGCTCTTGGCGGCACCCTGCAACTGGTCCGCGGACTTGCCACCGTTGTTGTACGACGGCACGAACGCGATGTTCCGGTACCAGCCGCCGTCCTTGCCCGCGTGGACGCAGTGGCCGGCCGTCCAGATCATGTTCGACTTACCGGGGTGCGCCGGGTCGGTGACGACCGTGGCCGAGCACACCATGGAACCCTCGGGCCCGTCGAAGAACAGCTTGCCCGCGTACGGAGCGCTGTCGTGGTACGGCGTCGCGGCAGCAACGGCCTGCACCGGCTTCGGCGTCGGGTCGGTCACGCCCTGGTCGCCCGAGATGTCGTTGTCGTCGACCTCGTGATCCGGGTTCTTGTCGGCGTCCCGCATGCGGTCCGAGTCCCACAGGCCGTCGATGATGGGATTGACGAAGTCCTTCGCCTCACGAAGCCACTTGTCCTTGTTCCAGTTCTTCCACTCGCTGCCCTTCCACTTGTCCAGGTCGATCCCGTGCTCCTTGAGCCGGTTCTTGATGTCGTCCGGAACCTGGATGCCGTCACCCTCCGCGGGCGAGGCGGCCGTCGGCTTGCTGTTTGCGTCGTCCTCGGTCGGGCCGCACGCGGTGGCGGTCAGCGTGAGGACGGCGCCGAGCGCAACAGCCGCCACCACGGGGGTCGTTCTCCCGCGCGCGCTCCCTGCGCGGCGAGCGGCGAACAGCGGGCGTGTGGGTCGCATGTCGTGAATCCCCCTGGGCTTCGTCATCGTTGCACTGCCGTACTCGTGCGGGGGACGGGTGCCTTGAGCCCCTCCCCGAACGGCACCCCACACTATGCCGGTGCCGTCGGGGCCGACCGACGGATCCGCAACGGTTCGGCTACAAGGCAGACACCCCCTTCTGCCTCCCCCCGCCCCTGCCGTGGCCTGCGACTCCGTCGTTCCGTCCTGCCCCCGGAACGGGTCCAGTCAGCCCCCTTCGGCACTCCTCCGGCACGCACCCGCGCAGGACCAACCGGGATCTAACGGCTTCAAATGGGCGAAGTGCGAGCCCTGCCCGGCCCCACCGTCGACGCGGCGCGGACCACTCCGCTTCTCCCCGCTCCTTTCCGCCGAACGGTTCGAACCGGACCGGGCCGCCCCCTACGCCGTGTGACGGCCACGTGACAAAGGTCTCGTCATGAGTCGAAGCACGACCCGTGTTCCTCGCGCCCTCCCGTCGTTGGTACGCACGGGGGATTCGCAGTCGGCGCGCAGCCCTCGGTCCGTCCCGGCCCGGCGCCCGGACAGCCGCACGAAGCGCGCACCGCTGCGTGCCGCCCACAGGTGAGCCGACGACCCGTGTCGGCCGTACGCCCAGCGGGAGGACCAGCAGACGTGGCCGTGACCGATCCTTCGCCCGTGCCGGCGCCCGCCCCGCACGATGCGGCGGCGCGCGGAGCAACCGCACGCGGCACCACCGAGCACGAAGGAATCCTGCGCCGCCAGTCCGCGCGGGAGTCGGCCGCGCGGACCTACGCACGTGCGCTGCCGATCGTGCCCGTACGGGCACGGGGGCTCACCATCGAGGGCGCCGACGGCCGCCGCTATCTGGACTGCCTCTCCGGAGCCGGCACGCTCGCCCTGGGCCACAATCACCCCGTGGTGCTCGAAGCCATCCGCGGTGTCCTCGACTCGGGGGCCCCGCTGCACGTCCTCGACCTGGCCACGCCGGTGAAGGACGCCTTCACCACCGAGCTGTTCCGCACCCTGCCGCCCGGCCTCGCCGACCGTGCCCGCGTCCAGTTCTGCGGCCCCGCCGGGACGGACGCCGTCGAGGCCGCCCTCAAACTCGTCCGTGCCGCCACCGGTCGCACCGGCCTGCTCGCCTTCACCGGCGCCTACCACGGGATGACCGCGGGAGCGCTGGCCGCGTCCGGTGGTGCCACGGACGTCCGCGTCACGCGCCTGCCCTATCCTCAGGACTACCGCTGCCCCTTCGGCGTCGGCGGTCCCCGCGGCGCCGAACTCGCCGCCCACTGGACCGAGTCGCTCCTCGACGACACCAAGGCGGGAGTGCCCCAGCCGGCTGGGATGATCCTCGAACCCGTACAGGGCGAGGGCGGAGTGATCCCCGCCCCCGACGCGTGGCTGCGCCGGATGCGCGCCATCACCGAGCAACGCTCGATCCCCCTCATCGCCGACGAGGTGCAGACGGGTGTCGGCCGCACCGGAGCCTTCTGGGCCGTCGACCACAGCGGGGTCGTCCCCGACGTCATGGTCCTGTCCAAGGCGATCGGCGGCAGCCTCCCGCTCGCCGTCATCGTCTACCGCGACGACCTCGACGTCTGGCCCCCGGGCGCCCACGCCGGCACCTTCCGCGGCAACCAACTCGCCATGGCCGCCGGCGCCGCCACCCTCTCCTACGTCCGGGAGAACGACCTCGCCGCCCGCGCCGCCACGCTCGGCGCCCGCATGTTCGACCAACTCAACGCCCTGGCCAAGGAGTTCCCGTACATCGGTGACGTCCGCGGCCGGGGGCTCATGATCGGCGTCGAGCTGGTCGACCCCGATCCGTCCTCGGGCGGGCCCACGTCCACCTCCGCCTCGGCCTCTACGTCCGGGCCCACGGCCGGGCTCGAAGGCCGGGGCCTCCACCGAGGCGGCCCCGAGGTTCCCGAGCAGGACGGCGGCGCGCGGGGCCGCGACGTACGCGGGCGCGCTGTACGGCGCGACGTACGGGGTGAGGAGGCACGCGACGGCGACCTCTTCACTTCCAGATCCCTCCACACCGAGGACCCGCTCTTCGCGAACCGCCCGGCGCCGCGTCCCGCGGCGCCGGGCATCGCCAGTGCCGTGCGCGACGCCTGTCTGGAGCGCGGGCTCATCGTCGAACTCGGCGGACGCCACTCCAGCGTCGTACGCCTCCTGCCGCCGCTGACCATCACCGACGAGCAGGCCGCCGCCGTCATCGACCGGCTCGCGGACGCGTTCGCCGCCGTCGCGCGAACCCGGCACCTCACCTGACCGGAGCCGGCCGAGCCCCCAGCGGCCCGCCCCGACCCACCGCGGAATCGGCACACCGGACCGACCGGACCACCGCATCACGGAGCCCACCACCCCACGCGAGGAAGCCCCCTTGAACGCGACTCCCGCCTCCGACGGCCGTCCCCGACCCTCCGCCGGCGCCTGCGACACACCGGCCCCTCTCGCCGTGGCCCGGGACACCGTCCCCCGCCAGAAGACCGCCGACGGCCAGGACGGAGACCGCCCGCGCGCCACCTTCGACGGTTTCGACCTCCTGGAACACACCGACGCCGCAACCGCCGCCCAGGCGGCCGCGATCGAGAACCTGCTGCGCTGCTGGGTCCGTGAGAACAACATCGCTCCTCCTTCCCGCGGCCCGCTCCGCGTCCCCCTGCCCGCGAGCGGCACCGCACTCCTCGTCCCTGTCCACTACTGGTCGCCCACCGGCTGGCACCGCTTCGGCCTGCCCCGCCTCGAGAACGGCCCCCGCTCCGCGCCGTACGCCGACGCCGTCACCCTCGCCGCCCTGCTGAGCCGAGAATCCGGGCCCGGCACGGAAGGTTCCGTCGACGGCGCCGCGCCCGACGGCGCCGCGCCCGACGGCGCCGCGCCCGAAGATTCCGGAGACGCGAAGGCGGCGAGTGCGACAACGCCGGCCGGGCAGACGGCGCCGGATACCGAGAGCGATGAGCCCGCAGGAGCTACCGGTCGCCAGGCGGCCGTGTCCGACCCGTCGGCCGCCCTCCTCCGCGGCCCCGCTCCCGTACCCTCCGGCGACGGCAGCGACCTGGTCGGCCAGGTCGCCGACTCGGTCCGGCGCACCGCCGCATTCATCGCCGACCGACGCGTCCGGCCCGTCGACGTCCTGGACCGTTTTCTCGCCGGTGAGCAGTCACTGCTTCTCGGACACCCACTGCACCCCACTCCGAAGAGCCGCGAAGGCCTCTCCGAATCCGAGGGGCGCCTGTACTCACCCGAAGTGCGTGGCTCCTTCCCTCTCCACTGGATCGCCGTCTCACCCGACCTCTTGGCCCAGGACTCCGCCTGGACCGAGCGTGGCCGCCCCGTAACCGCCGCCGACCTGACCGCCCGACTCGCGGGCACCGAACTGTCACTGCCCCAGGGCTGGGCCGCGCTGCCGATGCACCCTTGGCAGGCACGCGAACTTCAGCACCGAGCCGACACCACAGCTCTGTTCGACTCCGGCCTGCTGCGCGACCTCGGCACCCACGGCGACGCCTGGTACCCCACCTCCTCCGTGCGCACCCTGTACCGCCCCGGCTCCCCGGCGATGCTCAAGCTCTCCCTCGGCCTGCGCATCACCAACTCCCGCAGGGAGAACCTCCGTAAGGAACTCCACCGGGGCGTAGAGGTCCACCGTCTCCTGCGCACCGGTCTCGCCGCGCAATGGCGTGCCGCCCACCCCGGCTTCGACATCGTCAGAGACCCGGCCTGGCTCGCTGTCGACGCGCCGTCCGGCGACCCCGTGCCCGGCCTCGACGTGATGATCCGCAACAACCCCTTCGGTCAGGGCGACGCGTGCTGCGTCGCCGGCCTCGTCTCGCCCCGTCCCTCCACCAGCTCCGTGGACGGCCAGGCCGACAGCCGCCCCATGAGCTCCCGGCTCGCCGACCTCGTCACCGGCCTCGCCGCGCGCACGGGCCGATCCCTCGGAGCCGTGTCCGCCGAGTGGTTCCTGCGCTATCTGGAACACGTCGTGCGCCCGGTGCTCTGGCTCGACAGCGAGGCAGGCATCGCCCTGGAGGCCCACCAACAGAACACGGTCCTGCTGCTGGACCCCGACGGATGGCCGGCCGGCGGGCGCTATCGCGACAACCAGGGCTACTACTTCCGGGAGTCCCGGCGCATCGAGCTCGACGGCAGGCTTCCCGGCATCGGGCAGCGCAGTGACACCTTCGTCTCCGACGAGGTCACCGACGAGCGCTTCGCCTACTACCTCGGCATCAACAACGTCCTCGGCCTCATCGGAGCCTTCGGCTCCCAACAGCTCGCGGACGAACGTCTGTTGCTCGCAGCCTTCCGTCGCTTCCTCGAAGGCGCCGCCACCGGGCCGGATCGTCTGCGCAGCCCGCTCCCGAGCCGACTGCTAGAGACGACCACCCTGCGCTCCAAGGCGAACCTGCTCACTCGCCTCCACGGTCTCGACGAACTCGTCGGCCCGGTCGACACCCAGTCCGTCTACGTCACCATCGCCAACCCTCTCCTTTCCTGAGGGGCGCCTCCTCTCAATGGCTCTCCTTCTCTCTCTGCCCCGGCTCCGGCACTCCCTTTGTCCTTGCCTGTGCCACTGCCCTCCGCCGAGAACCTTCCGGCGGCCCTGACGACCAGCCCTTCCGCCTGCGAAGGGCCGCACCTCACCCACCGCCCGAGAGGAACCCGCCGTGCCCCCGACCGATGCGAGCACCGACGCCGGTACCACCCCCACCGCCGATCCGGCCGTCACCGCATCCCGCGCGGAGGACGAGGACGGCCGGGACACGGTGGACCTGCGGCTCCCCGACGAGTTGCTCAGCTTGATCGCCGAGCAGGACGGCGCCCTGCCCGCGGCCCGGCCCGCCGGCGAGCGTCGGCCGAGCCCGGACCCGCTGCCCCCGCTCGATCACGACCTGCTCGACAACGTGGGGGAGTGGGGCCCCGCCGCCGCACCCGCAGGCGTCTTCCAACTCGTGCCCGTGCGGCTCGACCGGGACCTGGACCTCATCAGCCGGTGGATGAACGACCCGGCCGTGTCGGCCTTCTGGGAACTAGCGGGCCCGGACACCGTCACCGCGGAACACCTGCGCCCGCAGCTCAGCGGCGACGGCCGCAGCATCCCCTGCCTCGGAGTCCTGGACGGCACCCCGATGAGCTACTGGGAGATCTACCGCGCCGACCTGGACCCGCTCGCCCGCTACTACCCGGCCCGCCCCCACGACACCGGTATCCATCTGCTCATCGGCGGCGTCGCCGACCGGGGGCGAGGTCTTGGCACGGCGCTCCTCACCGTGGTCGCGGACCTGATCCTCGACCACCGGCCCTCCTGCGCACGTGTCGTGGCAGAACCCGACATCCGCAACACCCCTTCCGTCTCAGCCTTTCTGAGCGCCGGCTTCCGCCTCTCCGCCGAGGTCGACCTGCCGGACAAGCGAGCCGCGCTCATGGTCCGTGACCGAGCTCTGCGCTCCGTGCTGCGAGCCGATCACTTTTAGTACACCGCTCACCCCGATCCGGTTCCCTCGCGAGGAGTCCCCGTGCCGAATCCGTCCGACGCCCCGAGTTCCACCGAGCCGCACGTGCTGTACGACCCGCCCGAGCTGACGCGTGAGAACTGGGGCCGGGCGGGTGCGCGGCTGCTCGCCAAGCTCATCGCCGAGTTCAGTTACGAGGAGATCCTCAGCCCGGCGCCCGTCGGCGGCCCCGCTCAGACATGCGGACAGAGCGCCTCCACCGACAGGGATCTGTCCGAATCGACGGTGACGGGTCGCCAGGCCTACTCCCTGGCTGTGCCCACAGGTTCCGCGTCGGGTGACGACGCGATCCTCCGTTTCCACGCCCGTCGGGGCGCGTACGGCAGTTGGCAGGTGGATCCGGACTCCCTGGCCTGGGTGTCAGAGGCGGCGGCCCTGGCGACGGGCGAGCTCGGGCGCCCCGCCGGCGACCCGCTGGATTTCGTCATCCGAGCCCGCGAACTCCTCGGCCTCGACGGCACCACGCTCGGGCACCTCATCCGCGAACTGACCGTCACTCTCGCCGCCGACGCCCGGCTCGATCACACGGCGCTCAGCGTCGCGCAGCTCGCTGACCTGGGATACGCCGAGTTGGAGGGGCACCAGACCGGCCACCCCTGGCTCGTCCTCAACAAGGGCCGTCTCGGCTTCTCCGCCACCGACGCGGCCCGCTGGACCCCAGAGGCCAGGCGTCGCACGACCCTCCCCTGGATCGCCGTCCACACCAGCCTCGCCACCTATCGCGGAGTGGCGGGACTCGCATCGGCAGACTCCCTCTACGCCCGCGAACTGGAGCCTGAGACAAGGGAACTGTTCGTCCGGACCCTGCGCGGCCGAGGTCTGGACCCTGACGCCTATCTCTGTCTGCCCGTCCACCCGTGGCAGTGGGACGACATCGTCCTGCCGCTCTTCGCGCCCGCCGTCGCCGACGGCACCATCGTCCCCCTCCCGTGCGACGGCGACCTGCGACTACCCCAGCAGTCCATCCGCACCTTCCTCAACGTGAGCCGCCCCGACCGGCTCACGGTGAAACTGCCGCTGTCGGTCCTCAACACCCTTGTATGGCGCGGGCTCCCCACCGAGCGCACGATCGCGGCGCCGGCCGTCACCACATGGATGAGGACACTGCGCGACGCCGATCCCTTCCTGAGGGACGAGTGCGGCGTCATCCTGCTGGGAGAAGTGGCCTCGGTGGCCGTGGAACACCCCCAGTACGACCGGCTCGACGAGGTCCCCTACCAGTACAAGGAACTCCTGGGCGCGATCTGGCGCGAGCCCGTCACACGCCACCTGGCCGCAGGTGAGCGCGCCCGCACGCTCGCCTCCTTGCTGCACACCGACCCTGAGGGGCGTGCCTTCGTCGCCGAACTGGTCGAGCGCTCCGGACTCGACCCCAAGACCTGGCTGACCCGGCTCTTCGCCGCGCTGCTGCCGCCCCTGCTGCGCTTCCTCTACCAGTACGGCACCGTCTTCTCGCCTCATGGAGAGAACGCGATCGTCGTCTTCGACGAACAGGATGTCCCGGCTCGTCTGGCGGTCAAGGACTTCGTGGACGACGTCAACATCAGTTCCGAGCCCCTCGCCGAGCACGCGGCGATGCCCCAGGACGTGCGCGACGTCCTGCTCACGGAACGCCCCGACTTCCTGACGCAGTTCATCCACTCAGGACTCTTCGTGGGCGTCTTCCGCTACCTGGCCCCGCTGTGCGAGGAGCAGCTGGGGGTGCCCGAGCACACGTTCTGGTCGCTGGTACGGGCCGAGATCCTCCACCACCAGGCGCGCTTCCCGGAGCTCAAGGACCGGTACGAGATGTTCGACCTGCTCACCCCCCGTATCGAGCGGCTCTGCCTGAACCGCAACCGTCTGCACCTGGACGGCTACCGCGACCGCGCCCACCGGCCGCACGCCGCCGTGCACGGCACCGTGGCCAACCCCCTGCACCAACCGTGATCGCGGGATTGTCAGTGGTGCCGTTTAGGGTGGTCGAGCTATGACGAAGCCCTCACTCCCCGAGCTCCTGCACGCCGCCGTCACCGCCGTCGGCGGCACGGAGCGCCCTGGCCAGGTGACCATGGCCGAGACCGTCGCCGAGGCGATCGACGACGGCTCCCATCTGCTGGTCCAGGCCGGCACCGGCACCGGAAAATCGCTCGGCTATCTCGTGCCGGCGCTGGCCCACGGGGAGCGCGTGGTGGTCGCCACGGCGACGCTGGCGCTGCAGCGCCAGCTCGTCGAGCGGGATCTGCCGCGCACTGTCGAGTCGCTACACCCCCTCCTGCGGCGCCGCCCCGACTTCGCCATGCTCAAGGGCCGGTCGAACTATCTGTGCCTGCACCGTCTCCACGAGGGAGTGCCGCAGGAAGAGGAGGAGGGTCTCTTCGACCAGTTCGAGGCGGCCGCCCCGACCAGCAAGCTCGGCCAGGACCTGCTGCGGATGCGGGACTGGGCGGACGAGACGGAGACGGGTGACCGGGACGATCTGACCCCGGGCGTCTCCGACAAGGCCTGGTCCCAGGTCTCCGTCTCCTCGCGGGAGTGTCTGGGCGCGTCGAAGTGCGCGTATGGGCAGGAGTGCTTCGCCGAGATGGCCCGGGAGCGGGCCAAGCTGGCCGACGTCATCGTCACCAACCACGCGCTGCTCGCGATCGACGCCATCGAGGGCGCGCCGGTCCTTCCGCAGCACGAGGTACTGATCGTGGACGAGGCCCACGAGCTGGTCTCCCGCGTGACCGGAGTGGCGACCGGCGAGCTCACTCCGGGCCAGGTCAACCGTGCGGTGCGCCGCGCCGCGAAGCTCGTGAACGAGAAAGCGGCCGACCAGCTCCAGACCGCCGCCGAGGGCTTCGAGCGACTCATGGAGCTCGCCCTGCCGGGCCGCCTCGAGGAGATCCCCGAGGACCTCGGCTACGCCCTGATGGCACTGCGCGACGCCGCCCGCACCGTGATCACCGCGCTCGGTTCCACCCGGGACAAGTCCGTCCAGGACGAGGACGCCGTACGCAAGCAGGCGCTCGCGTCCGTGGAGACGATCCACGACGTCTCGGAGCGGATCACGAACGGTTCGGAGTGGGACGTCGTCTGGTACGAACGCCACGAGCGCTTCGGCGCCTCCCTGCGGGTCGCCCCGATGTCCGTGTCCGGACTGCTCCGCGAGAAGCTCTTCACCGACCGCTCCGTCGTCCTGACCTCGGCGACCCTGAAGCTCGGCGGTGATTTCAACGGGGTGGGCGCGTCCCTCGGGCTGGCCCCGGAGGGAACGCACGGGGACGACCTGCCCGAGTGGAAGGGCATCGACGTCGGCTCGCCCTTCGACTACCCGAAGCAGGGCATCCTCTACGTCGCCAAGCACCTCGCCCGTCCCGCGCGCGAGGGCACGCGCACCGACATGATGGACGAGCTGGCGGAGCTGATGCAGGCGGCCGGTGGCCGCACGCTCGGGCTGTTCTCCTCGATGCGGGCCGCCCAGGCCGCGGCGGAGGAGCTGCGCACCCGCATCCCCGAGTATCCGATCCTGTTGCAGGGCGAGGACACCCTCGGAGAGCTCATCAAGGGCTTTGCCGCGGACCCCAAGACCTGTCTGTTCGGGACGCTGTCCCTCTGGCAGGGCGTGGACGTCCCGGGCCCCGGCTGCCAGCTCGTCGTCATGGACAAGATCCCGTTCCCGCGCCCCGACGACCCGCTGATGAGCGCCCGCCAGAAGGCCGTGGAGGACGCGGGGGGCAACGGGTTCATGGCCGTCGCCGCGACCCACGCCGCCCTGCTGATGGCGCAGGGAGCAGGCCGGCTCGTCCGGGCCACGGGGGACCGGGGCGTCGTCGCCGTCCTCGACCCGCGCATCGCGACGGCTCGCTACGGCAGCTATCTGAGGGCCTCGATGCCCGACTTCTGGTACACGGTGGACCGCAATCAGGTACGCCGCTCGCTCGCGGCCATCGATGCTGCAGCGAAGGCCGACGAGAAGTAGGCGCGCAAGCCACGCGGCGTGGCCGGATCCGGGCTCGGCGGACGGCTGCACAGCCCGGAGCGGCCGCATGTACGTACGACTGCCTCCCGGCGCCAGTGCGCGTACTTCTGCTTGCCGCGCCCGAGGTGTTCGATCGGGAATTCGGACAGCGCAGGGCCCCGGAACCGGCGCAGTTGGTTCCGGGGCCCGGTCAGGGAGCGCGTCAGACGCGGCGCAGAACGGCCACGACCTTGCCGAGGATGGTCGCCTCGTCGCCGGGGATCGGCTGGTACGCGGCGTTGTGCGGGAGCAGCCAGACGTGGCCGTCCTCGCGCTTGAAACGCTTGACGGTGGCCTCGCCGTCGAGCATCGCGGCGACGATGTCGCCGTTCTCCGCGACGGGCTGGCGACGGACGGTCACCCAGTCCCCGTCGCAGATCGCCGCTTCGATCATCGAGTCACCGACGACCTTGAGGACGAAGAGCTCTCCGTCGCCGACCAGCTGTCGGGGGAGCGGGAAGACGTCCTCGACGGACTCCTCGGCGAGGATCGGGCCACCGGCGGCGATCCGGCCGACCAGGGGTACGTACGAGGCGGCGGGCTTGCCCGTCGTGTCCGTGGGCTGCGCGCTCGGCTGGTCGGAGCCGCGGACCTCGTACGCGCGCGGGCGGTGGGGGTCGCGGCGCAGGAAGCCCTTGCGCTCGAGAGCCATCAGCTGGTGCGCCACGGACGAGGTGCTGGACAGGCCTACCGCCTGGCCGATCTCACGCATCGACGGCGGGTACCCGCGCCGCTGCACGGAGTCCCGGATGACCTCGATCACGCGGCGCTGCCGGTCCGTGAGGCCGGTGCTGTCCGCGCGGATTCCTGGGGGCCGACCGGGCAACGAGCGCCCTGGCTTGGGGCCCTCCTGGGCCATGGCGGCGTCATTCATGGCATGCACCGGCTCGAGTCGGCCCTGGGCGCGGCCCTGGGCAGTGATGGTGGCACTGTCTGCGGTCGTGGTCACGTCGGTGGGCCCCTCTCGAGAATGTCTCCCTAGCTAGCCAACGGTAGTTCCTTTCGAAAGGTTGCGCCAAACACACGTTCGAGTGAAAAACCGTAGATTACTTGTCGTGATCATGTGCTCGGGTGTATGGCTACCGCTGTCGGAGTGAGGCATTTCGGCTCAATCCGGTACGCTTCACCGCCGGGGTCGAGGACCTCTCCGTGGGCCGTATCAGTCTGCCATCCGCACCTCGGCCGCTCGGCCGTGGCCCCCGTTTTCCGTGCCCGCGAACCCGTGGATGCCTGTGTTCAGCGGCCTTGCGGGGTCTTGTGCGGCCGGAATCGACGCCGCGACACGCGTAGGGCCGAAGAGGCGACCAAACCCCAGATGTAGTGGTTGGATTGCCTCGGCAGCCCAGAAGTTGTGGTCCCGCGTCCGTCGGGGTCGTGTCCATCGCCTATGCTTGGGGCTGCTTCGAGAGGTGCGACCAGCCCTTTCGAGGCTATCGAGTCGTGCCGTGAAGGAGGGTTGGAGTTCATGCACTGCCCCTTCTGCAGGCATCCCGACAGCCGTGTCGTCGACAGCCGCACCACCGACGACGGCACGTCCATCCGCCGGCGCCGTCAGTGCCCGGACTGCTCCCGTCGTTTCACGACGGTGGAGACCTGCTCACTGATGGTGGTCAAGCGGAGCGGCGTGACGGAGCCCTTCAGCCGCACCAAGGTCATCAACGGCGTCCGCAAGGCATGCCAGGGGCGTCCGGTCACCGAGGACGCCCTCGCCCTGCTCGGTCAGCGGGTCGAGGAGGCGGTGCGTGCCACCGGGAGCGCCGAGCTGACCACCCATGACGTGGGCCTGGCCATACTGGGCCCGCTGCAGGAGCTGGACCTCGTGGCCTACCTGCGATTCGCGTCCGTGTACCGGGCGTTCGACTCGCTGGAGGACTTCGATTCGGCGATCGCGGAGCTGAGGGAACAAGCGCCCGGCGCGACGGCGGACGACGCGGGCAGGGATTGCGCAGAGAGTGAGAGCGGGCCCGGAGGGACTGTCGAAGTCCCCGTGCCCGCCCGCGCCGCCGACTGACGGCCCACGGGCCGGCGGCGGCGATCCAGAGACCTGTTGCGGGCCGCGAAAGCGGTCCCGCAATACAAGACACACACCGTGCCACGGGAAGATCGAGGCACTTTAGGGCGTTTTAGCCCGATATATGGGAGGCGGCATGACAGAGACGGCGAGCGGCCCGGCACGAGGTTCCCGCGCGAAGGGTTCCAAGGCCACCAAGGGTCTGCGTATCGAGCGCATTCACACCACCCCCGGCGTGCACCCGTACGACGAGGTGGAGTGGGCGCATCGCGACGTCGTCATGACCAACTGGCGCGACGGCTCGGTCAACTTCGAGCAGCGTGGCGTCGAGTTCCCCGACTTCTGGTCGGTGAACGCGGTCAACATCGTCACCAGCAAGTACTTCCGCGGTGCCGTCGGCACGCCGCAGCGAGAGGTGAGCCTCAAGCAGCTCATCGACCGCATCGTGAAGACGTACCGGAAGGCCGGTGAGGACTACAAGTACTTCGCCTCGCCCGCCGACGCCGAGATCTTCGAGCACGAGCTGGCCTACGCCCTCCTGCACCAGATCTTCAGCTTCAACTCGCCGGTGTGGTTCAACGTGGGCACGCCGCAGCCCCAGCAGGTCTCCGCCTGCTTCATCCTTGCCGTCGACGACTCCATGGAGTCGATCCTCGACTGGTACAAGGAAGAGGGCATGATCTTCAAGGGCGGCTCCGGCGCCGGCCTGAACCTCTCCCGCATCCGTTCCTCCAAGGAACTGCTCTCCTCCGGCGGCAACGCCTCGGGTCCCGTCTCCTTCATGCGCGGTGCCGACGCCTCCGCAGGAACGATCAAGTCGGGCGGCGCCACCCGCCGCGCGGCCAAGATGGTCATCCTGGACGTCGACCACCCCGACATCGAGGACTTCATCGAGACCAAGGTGAAGGAAGAGGAGAAGATCCGCGCCCTGCGCGACGCGGGCTTCGACATGGACCTGGGCGGCGACGACATCACGTCCGTCCAGTACCAGAACGCCAACAACTCGGTGCGCGTGAACGACGAGTTCATGAAGGCCGTCGAGTCCGGTGGCAAGTTCGGCCTGCGCGCCCGCATGACCGGTGACGTCATCGAGGAGGTCGACGCCAAGTCGCTCTTCCGCAAGATGGCCGAGGCCGCCTGGGCCTGTGCCGACCCGGGCATCCAGTACGACGACACCATCAACCACTGGCACACGTGCCCGGAGTCCGGCCGCATCAACGGCTCGAACCCGTGCAGCGAGTACATGCACCTGGACAACACGTCCTGCAACCTCGCCTCGCTGAACCTGATGAAGTTCCTCAAGGACGACGGCAAGGGCAACCAGTCCTTCGACGTCGAGCGCTTCGCCAAGGTCGTCGAGCTCGTCATCACCGCGATGGACATCTCCATCTGCTTCGCCGACTTCCCGACCGAGAAGATCGGCGAGAACACCCGCGCGTACCGCCAGCTCGGCATCGGCTACGCCAACCTGGGCGCCCTGCTCATGGCGACCGGCCACGCCTACGACTCGGACGGCGGCCGCGCTCTCGCCGGCGCCATCACGTCGCTGATGACCGGCACCTCGTACAAGCGCTCCGCGGAGCTCGCCGCGGTCGTCGGCCCGTACGACGGCTACGCGAAGAACGCCCAGCCGCACCAGCGCGTCATGAAGCAGCACGCCGACGCCAACACCGTGGCCGTCCGCATGGACGACCTGGACAGCCCGATCTGGGCCGCCGCCACGGAGGCCTGGCAGGACGTCGTCCGCCTCGGCGAGAAGAACGGCTTCCGCAACGCGCAGGCGTCCGTCATCGCCCCGACCGGCACCATCGGTCTCGCGATGTCCTGCGACACCACCGGCCTCGAGCCCGACCTCGCCCTGGTCAAGTTCAAGAAGCTGGTCGGCGGCGGCTCGATGCAGATCGTCAACGGCACCGTGCCGCAGGCCCTGCGCCGCCTGGGTTACCAGGAGGAGCAGATCGAGGCGATCGTCGCCCACATCGCCGAGCACGGCAATGTGATCGACGCCCCGGGCCTCAAGCTCGAGCACTACGAGGTGTTCGACTGCGCCATGGGCGAGCGCTCCATCTCCGCGATGGGCCACGTCCGCATGATGGCCGCCATCCAGCCGTGGATCTCGGGCGCCCTCTCCAAGACCGTCAACCTGCCGGAGACGGCGACGGTCGAGGACGTCGAGGAGGTCTACTTCGAGGCCTGGAAGATGGGCGTCAAGGCGCTCGCCATCTACCGCGACAACTGCAAGGTCGGCCAGCCGCTCTCCGCCAAGAAGAAGGAGGACGAGAAGGCCGAGGTGACCGCGAAGGCCGAGGCGACGATCCGCGAGACCGTCGAGAAGGTCGTCGAGTACCGCCCGGTCCGCAAGCGTCTGCCCAAGGGCCGTCCGGGGATCACCACCTCCTTCACCGTCGGTGGCGCCGAGGGCTACATGACCGCCAACTCCTACCCGGACGACGGTCTCGGCGAGGTCTTCCTGAAGATGTCGAAGCAGGGCTCCACCCTCGCGGGCATGATGGACGCCTTCTCCATCGCCGTCTCGGTCGGCCTCCAGTACGGCGTGCCGCTGGAGACCTACGTCTCGAAGTTCACCAACATGCGCTTCGAGCCGGCCGGCATGACGGACGACCCGGACGTGCGGATGGCGCAGTCGATCGTCGACTACATCTTCCGCCGCCTGGCGCTCGACTTCCTGCCCTTCGAGACGCGCTCCGCACTCGGCATCCACTCCGCCGAGGAGCGTCAGCGTCACCTGGAGACGGGCTCCTACGAGCCCACCGAGGACGAGGTCGACGTCGAGGGTCTGGCCCAGTCCGCGCCCCGCGCGCAGGAGCTGAAGGCCGTCGAGACGCCGAAGGCCGCGGTCGCCGCCGAGGTGCCCGCCCCGCAGCAGGCGCACACCAGCGCCGAGCTCGTCGAGATGCAGCTGGGCATCCAGGCCGACGCCCCGCTCTGCTTCTCCTGCGGTACGAAGATGCAGCGCGCCGGATCCTGCTACATCTGCGAGGGCTGCGGCTCGACCAGCGGCTGCAGCTGAACCGTCGGCACCGGGACTGACGCGGCGGCGGTGAGAACGCGCCACCGCTCAGGTCCCTGAGCGGCACACGAAGAGGGAGTCGACCCGCGGTCGGCTCCCTCTTCGCCGTCCGTGGCGCCGCCGCTCTAGAGCGCGCCCATCGCGGCGGCGAACGAGGTGAGGTCGCCGTCGAAGCCGTGGACCGTGTCGTGGAACGACCACTCGCCGTCGGCGCCCCGCACGAACTCGGCGACGGTCGCCGCCGAGCAGCCGCTCACCGAGGCGAAGTCGTGGAGCGCCAGCTCCGTGTACCCCTCCCGTATGCGCACCGCCGTGCTCGTCACGTCCCCGAAGACCTTGGTCCGGTCCGTGCTCTCCTCGCCCTGCTGAATGGCCACGCCGACGATCACGCGCGCGTACCGCGGTGCCAGACGCTCCAGTTCGAGCGTCATGACCTCGTCGTAGCCGAAGCCCTGACCGGTGCGGCTGTCCCGGTCCAGCGTGATGGTGCCGTCCGGGGAACGGCTGTCGAAGTGCACGACGTAGTCGGGATCCCCGTGCGGCGCGTCGCTCGTGTACGTCGCCGCCACGAGGTCCAGGTCATGGGGAGGCGAGCCGATCGGGCTCGGGTCCCACTTCAGTCCGACCTCGATCTTGTCGATCCCCTTGCGCAGGCTGCTCACCGAACTCCCCCTTCTCGGCGCGATGTTTGAGTGCTACCGACACGCTACGTCGTCCCACCGACAACAGGGGGACCGACCGTTCGCCGTCGGCCACTCGCGCGCGCCCCCCCGAAGTCCCCGCACTACAGCGGAGAGTGACGCCACGTCATGCGTCGCGCCGTACGATGATGCGGTGCTGGTCAAGTGGATTCGCTGCACCGTGGTGGACCGTCGGGGGTTCGAGCGGGGGCAGCGGAAATGGGCGGGGCTTCTCGGGGAGCCGGGGTTCAGGGGACAGGGCGGAGGCTGGAGCAGGCGTCGGTCCGACGTGGCCCACGTGTTCGGCTTCTGGGAGAGCCGGGCCTTCTACGACTCCTTCATGGCGCGGTCCCACGACCGGCTCGCCGCGGCGCAGTCCGGCACGTTCAAGGACATACAGGTGAAGCTCTTCGACTACAGCTTCGACGTGAAGACCGGGTTCGAGGCCAAGTTCACGGACGCGGACGTCGTGCGGGTGGCTCACCTCAAGGTGCACGCCGAGCGGGCGGAGCACTTCGCCCTGATGCAGCAGAAGGTCTGGAACCCGGCGATGGCCGGCTCGCCCGGCATGATCCGCGGCCTCTTCGGGGAGGCGCCCGGCGACGAGTTCCTGGTCCTCTCCATGTGGCGCTCCGAGGCTGAGCGAGGCAAGTACCAGGTGAACCGGGTGGAGCGGCTCTCCGCGCGGGCGCAGACCGAGACCGACGTCCTGGACGTGAGCGGAGACATCGTCGGACTGGAGCCGAGCTGGACGGTGTGAACGGGGCCCCACGCGCGCGTGCCCTGTGATCTACGCCGGATGGAGCCCGTACGGGTGCTCGAAACCGGCCGGATCGATCTACTGTCTTGGCATGGCACGACCACGGCGCATCGTTCTGGTCCGGCACGGCGAGTCCGAGGGGAACGCGGACGACACCGTGTACGAACGCGAGCCCGACCACGCGCTGGCGCTCACCGAGAACGGATGGCGCCAGGCCGAGGGCACCGGCCGAGAGCTGCGTGACCTGTTCGGGGACGAGCGGGTGAGCGTCTATGTCTCGCCCTACCGGCGTACGCACCAGACGTTCCGGGCGTTCCGCCTGGATCCCGGTCTCGTACGGGTGCGGGAGGAGCCGCGCCTGCGCGAACAGGACTGGGGCAACTGGCAGGACCGTGACGATGTGCGGCTCCAGAAGGCGTACCGGGACGCGTACGGGCACTTCTTCTACCGCTTCGCGCAGGGAGAGTCCGGGGCCGATGTGTACGACCGGGTCGGCGCCTTCCTGGAGAGCCTGTACCGGAGCTTCGAGGACCCCGGGCACCCGCCCAACGTGCTGCTGGTGACGCACGGGCTCACGATGCGGCTGTTCTGCATGCGCTGGTTCCACTGGAGCGTCGCGGACTTCGAGGCGCTGTCGAATCCCGGGAACGCGGAGACGCGCTCGCTCGTTCTGGGGGAGAACGGCAAGTACACCCTGGACCGGCCGTTCGAACGCTGGCGTGAACCTGAGCCCTACGGGATCACCGGTTAGAGTGGCTTTGCGATGATCGCTGATTCCTCTCCCGAAGGGCGCATGGCCCGCGCCCTGTCCAGCCTGCGCGGCCTCTCCGTGGGGGACGCGCTGGGATCGCAGTTCTTCGTTCCGGAGAACTATCCGCTCCTCCAGCGCCGTGACCTGCCCGACGGCCCCTGGCAGTGGACCGACGACACCGAGATGGCCTGTTCCGTGGTGGCCGTCCTGGCCAGACACTGCCGGATCGACCAGGACGACCTCGCCCGGTCGTTCGCCGAGCACCATGACTTCGACCGCGGGTACGGCCCCGCGGTGAACCGGCTGCTGAGGCTGGTCCGCGAGGGTGGCGACTGGCGCGAGCTCGCCTCGGCGCTGTTCAAAGGCCAGGGCTCGTGGGGGAACGGGGCGGCGATGCGGATCGCCCCGCTCGGCGCCTACTACGCGGACGACCCCGAGCAGGCCACCCACCAGGCCGAGATCTCGGCGTATCCGACGCATCAGCACCGTGAGGCGGTGGTCGGTGCGATGGCGGTGGCCGCCGCGGCAGCCCTGGTCGCCGCTCCGGCCGGTCCGCCCACCCCGGGCGATCTGCTGGACGGGGTCGTCGCGCTGGTGCCGCGCAGTGCGGTGGGTGCCGGGCTGCGCCGGGCCCGGGACATGCTCGACTACGGGGACCCGGGGACCGTCGCCGCGGTGCTCGGCTGTGGCCGGCGGACCTCGGCGCACGACACCGTGCCGTTCGCCCTCTGGTCGGCCGCCCGCGGGCTCGGCGACTACGAGCGAGCCTTCTGGAGCACCGCCCAGGTGGGCGGCGATGTGGACACGACCTGCGCGATCGTCGGTGGGATCCTCGCCTCCGCCCCCGCGGGAGCCCCGCCGGCCGCTTGGCTGGAGCGGACCGAAGCCCTCCCGGAGTGGGCCGCGCCCCAGAAGGCGTAGACCGCTCCGGAAGATCTTGCCCTCGGGCGCCGCTCGGGTGCGGCGCCGTGGATGCCGGGCCCCTGGCCGACAGCCGGAGGCCCGGCATCCACGTCCCCCGCCAGGGCATCAGCCCCCGGCCGGCCCGGCGACACCCGAGAGTGCCTCCAGGTCGCTCTTGCGCACCTTGATGACCACGAGCGCGACGGTCAGCGCGAGCAGCGCCATGGCTGCCGCCGGGATGAACGCCGTCGAGATGCCGTGCGCCAGCACCTCGTGCCCCCAAGGCGCGGGTAGTTGATGGGACTTGAGGAACGCCGCCTTCTGCTCGGGCGAGGCGTGCGCCATGAAGTCCGGAACCTGGTGCTTGGCCTCCTCCCGGCTCGCCGAACCGAAGACGGTGGTCAGGATCGAGAGGCCGAGCGAGCCGCCGACCTGCTGTGTCGCGTTGAGCAGGCCGGACGCTGCGCCCGCCTCGTGCTGGGCGACGCCGGAGACCGCCGTGACCGTGAGGGTCACGAAGTTCAGCCCCATGCCGACGCCGAAGACCAGCATCGGGCCGAGGACCCCGCTCGCGTACGAGCTCTCCGGCGTCACGAACGTCTGCCAGGTCAGTCCCAGCACGGCGAGCGCGGTGCCGGTGACCATGAACGGCTTCGGACCCAGGACGGGCAGGAAGCGCTGGGAGAGCCCCGCGCCGACCGCGATCGCGACGGTGACGGGCAGGAACGCCACACCGGCCTTGATCGGCGAGTAGCCCAGCACGTTCTGCACGAAGAGCACGATGAAGAAGAACATGCCGAACATCGCCGCGGCGAGGCTGAGCATGATCACGTACGTCCCGGAGCGGTTGCGGTCCGCGAACATCCGAAGCGGCGTGATCGGGTCCTCGGCGCGCCGCTCGACGATCGCGAAGGCAAGCAGCAGCACGACCGCGGCGCCGAACGAGCCCAGCGTCAGACTGTCCCGCCACCCTTCCTCGGACGCGCGGATGAAGCCGTAGACGAGCGCCACCATGCCGAACGTGGAGGTCATCGCGCCCGCGATGTCGAAGCTTCCTGGATGTCGCTCCGACTCCGTGATGTAGAGAGGCGCGAGAACGGCGATGAGGATGCCGATGGGTACGTTCACGAACAGCACCCAGCGCCAGTCCAGCCAGTCCGTCAGCATGCCGCCGGCGAGCAGGCCGACCGCGCCGCCTCCCGCGGAGACGGCGGCGAAGACACCGAACGCCCGGTTCCGCTCCGGGCCTTCAGGGAACGTGGTGGTGATGAGGGCCAGGGACGTGGGTGAGGCGATGGCGCCGCCCACTCCCTGCAGAGCGCGGGCGGCGAGCAGCTGCCAGGGCTCCTGGGCCAGGCCACCCAGCAAGGAGGCGGCGGTGAACAGGAGGATGCCGGTCATGAAGACCCGGCGGCGCCCCAGGATGTCTCCCGCGCGGCCGCCCAGCAGCAGCATGCCGCCGAAGGTCAGGGTGTACGCGCTGACGACCCAGGTCAGGTCGGTGGTGGAGAACTTGAGGGCGTTCTGGATGTGCGGGAGCGCGATGTTCACAATCGTCGCGTCGAGGACCACCATGAGTTGGCAGGCGGCGATGACGGTGAGAGCGATGCCGGGGTGCCCCTCCCGGCGGGCCGCCCGCGGCTTCTGATCTTGCGTTAACTGAGAGGTTGTCACTATGGATCCCCCACGAGAGCATTAGTGAACGAACGCGTTCACTGTCGCTTCAACGGTAGTGAGTCCCCTTCAGTGAACGCAACCGTTCACTGAACTCGCCGCCGTGTGTCTCGGGCCACTTCCGGCCCCTCTCGGACCGCTCAACGGAGAGATGACGATGGTTAGTTCGCGCTGGACGGCCGCCCCGCCCCAGGGTGCCGTCTCCTTGCGCAGGCGTGGCGCCGTACTGGAACGGGCCATCCTGGAAGCCGCGTTGGACCAGCTCAGTACGGTCGGCTGGAACGGGCTGACGATGGAGGGCGTCGCCGCGGGCGCCCAGACCGGCAAGGCGGCCGTCTACCGGCGCTGGCCCTCCAAGGAGGACCTCGTCGTCGACGCGCTTCAGGCGGGGCTGCCCCGGCTGGACTCCGCCCCCGACCGCGGTGGTGTCCGTGAGGATCTGCTGGAGCTGTGCCGGCAGATGCGCGCGGCGATGTACTCGCGCCCCGGCTCGGCGCTGCGCTCGGTGCTTCACGAGTGCGACACCTTCACCGCGGAGCGCTTCCACTCCGTGATCGTCGAGGGTGTCGTCGAGCCGAGCGTCGAACTGATCAAGCAGGTCCTGCGTCGCGGGATCGAGCGGGGTGAGGTGCGTCCCGACGCCGTCGATCCCTATGTGTGCGACGTCATCCCCGCGATGATGATGTACCGCTCCAAAGTGTGCGGGAGTGAATGGGGGGAGGGGGATCTGGTGGAGATGATCGACCGGGTGATGGTGCCCCTTCTGGAGCGGCGTCCGGAATGAGCGGAGGCGGGTGTCGCGGAGCCCCGCCGGCGGCGTAGGCTGGTTGGCGCCATGCCGTACGAACCACCCACCCACACCGTCGAGCGCTCCTTGCGCGCCACTACCGGTGCCAAGATCATCGCCGGTGTCGACGAGGTCGGCCGGGGTGCCTGGGCCGGTCCCGTCACGGTGTGCGCCGCGATCACCGGCCTGCGCCGACCGCCCGAGGGGCTGACCGACTCCAAGCTGATCAGCCCCAAGCGACGGGAAACGCTCGCGGACGTCCTGGAGGGCTGGGTGACCGCCCACGCCCTCGGTCACGCCTCGCCCGAGGAGATCGACGACCTGGGGATGACAGCCGCGCTCAGGCTCGCCGCCGTGAGGGCCCTGGAGGCCCTGCCGGTGCGGCCCGACGCCGTCATCCTGGACGGGAAGCACGACTACCTGGGCGCGCCGTGGCAGGTCCGCACGGTGATCAAGGGGGACCGTTCCTGCATCGCCGTCGCCGCGGCGTCGGTGATCGCGAAGGTCCGCCGCGACAAAATGATGGCCGAACTGGGCATCGACCATGCAGACTTCGGGTTTGCGGCCAACGCCGGATACCCGTCGCCGGTGCATCGCGCCGCGTTGGAGGAACGGGGGCCCACCCCGTACCACCGACTGTCGTGGGCGTATCTTGATGCGCTGCCCCAGTGGCGGCACCTCAAGAAGGCCCGCAGCTGGGCGGATGCAAGCGTTCCTGAGATCGAGGGCCAGCTCGGCTTCGACTTCTGACCGCTGCGCTCGCACTGACGTGCCACCCGCTGGCGCGATCCGCACCTGCGTTTGATAGATATCAGCTCATGCCTCTCATTCCCGAGGAGCCTCAGATTCACGAGAGTGCCCAGGGTCCCCGCGCGACTCCGGCCAACGGCCGTACCGCACCGACCCCTCGCCCCGTACCCGGCCCGCGTCCCGCGGCGCCGCCGCGCCCCGGTCGTCCGGGCCCCGCAAGGCCCATGCCGCCCGCGCAGCGCACCCCGCGTGACGCCGCCGGCGCCCCCAGGCCCGGCCCGCAGGCTCCGGCCGCGGCGCCGGCTCCTGCCGGGCCGCAGCTCCAGCTGATCCCGGCCTCGGCCGAGGGCGCGCTGGACGCCGCCGAGGAAGCCGTCGACCTGCTGCTCGACTCCGGTCGCACGCCCGGTGAGGTCCTCGTGATCACCACCGGCGACCCGCACCCGTGGGCCGCGCACGAGCTGTCCTTCGGTGCCGACGCCTACTGGGCGCAGCACGACGCGGGCGACGACGTCTTCTACGCCGACGCATCCGCCCTGGACCGCGCCGCGACCCGCCCGGTGGTCGTCGTCGCCGTGAACGGCGACGACGAGGTGACCGCAACTGCGCTTCCGCTCGCTCTCGGCAGGGCCGGCTCCCTGCTGATCGTGTGCGGTGAGCCGCAGCGCATCAACTCGCTGCTGGGCGCCGGGGTCTGACGCCCGGCTTGCCGGCTGCCCGCACCGCCCGACGGTGCCCGGTCAGTCCGGCAGGCCGGTGTGCGGCCGCCGCCGACCCGTTCAGCGTGCGGCCGCCCGGCGGAGCATCTCCGTCGCGGCGCCACCCGTGCGCGGCGTGGGAGGCTCACCGCTCCCGAGGGCTTCGACGACGGACCCAAGACCGGGGCTCCGGCCTCCGCGTCCCTCGCCGAGCACCTGCCAGCCGTCCCGCGTCATCGTGATGTACGCACCGCAGCGCAGCCCGTGCAGAGTGCAGGCGTCACGCAGTCCCCACATCCAGGCTCCGTCCTCCTCCGTCCAACGGGCGTCCCCCTCGCGGCAGTAGAGCAGGACGGCCGTCCGGACCGGGGTGCGGCGGCGCAGATCGTGCGGGATCACCCGACGCAGCTGCGACAGCAGGGAGTTCCTGAACGTCCAGCCGTCGGTGTGGCTCTCGCGGCGGGTGAACGAGGCGCTCGCGCGCAGTCGCTCCTCAGGATCGAGTACCGCCACGACAGCGGTCTGCGGTATCGGTCGGTGGCGGCTGTGCAGCCCGCTGACGACCTCACGCGGATTGCGCAGCAGCGGGATCCCGGCCGCAGCCCACTCCGTGGGTTCGAGCAGCCTGGTCGGTCGGTTGACGGAATCGGCGGACCTCTCGGTGCGCATCGAGGACGCGGACAACGATGCCGCCGAGGACGGAGCGAATCCGAAGGTCACGGTCCTCCCTTCGGCTGGACGCCCACGAGGAGGGCAGGGGCGGACTGGGGGAGCGCACCGCGGCACAGCCCTACCGGACCACGGGAGCCGTGCGGGGAGCACTCCCAATTCTTCCCGTCGTACTGTCGCTCGGCAACGAGCAATTGGCGCCGAGGCCCGGTATCTGACGATGCGTCTTCAATATCCCTGCCCATAGCTTGAGGTACCCATGTGTGGCCGCGCGCCCGAGGCCGTCCCCGGGCGCCCAGCGCGGCCCCTCCGGCGATGCCTCAGCCCTGGACCGCCAGGACCAGCGGCAACACCGCCCCGGCGCCCGCCCGGCGCAGCAGCCGCGCGGCCATGGCCAGCGTCCAGCCTGTCTCCGTGTAGTCGTCCACGAGCAGCACCGGCCCCGAGGCCTCGGCGAGTGCCCCGGCCAGCTCGGGCGACAGGACCAGGGTGCCGTCCAGCGCGCGCAACCGCTGCGCGCTGTTGCTGCGCGGGATGTGCGCGGTGTCGCTGCCCGGTTCGTAGGTGATCTGCCCGAGCAGCGGCATCCGCCCCACCTGTGCGATGCCCCGGCCGAGGGAGTCGATCAACTGTGGCCGGGTGTGCGAGGCCATGGTGACCACACCCACCGGGCGCGGCAGTGCGGACGCGTCACCGGACGCCCAGCCGCCCGGCCCCTTGGCCCAGTCGGCGAGGACCTCCACGACGGCACGGGCCACGTCGTCCGGCACCGGGCCGTCCGGCGCCTGGGGCGCGAGCATCGGGCGGATTCTGTTCCCCCAGCCGATGTCCGAGAGCCGTCCGAGGGCCCGCCCCGACGCCGCCTGCTCGCCCGCGGGGATGCGCCCCTTCAGGTCGATCCCGACCGCGGAGAGTCCCGTGGGCCACATCTTCCTGGGCTCCACCTCCACACCGGGGCGCCCGAGCTCGCCTCGGGCGGAGGTCAGCGCCTGCGGCGACACGGAGGCGTCGAACCGTGCCCCCGCGCAGTTGTCGCACCGGCCGCACGGGGCCGCCGCCTCGTCGTCCAGTTGCCGGCGCAGGAACTCCATGCGGCAGCCGGTGGTCGTCGCGTAGTCCCGCATCGCCTGCTGCTCGGCCTCACGCTGTTTGGCCACCCACACGTACCGCTCCGTGTCGTAGACCCAGGGGCGGCCCGTGGAGATCCAGCCGCCCTTCACCCGGTGCACCGCCCCGTCCACGTCCAGGACCTTGAGCATGGTCTCCAGGCGTGAGCGGCGCAGCTCGACCAGCGGCTCCAGCGCGGGCAGGGACAGCGGGCGCTCGGAACCCGCGAGCACGTCCAGCGTGCGCCGCACCTGGTCCTCGGGCGGGAAGGCGAGCGAGGCGAAGTAGCGCCAGATCGCCTCGTCCTCCTTACCCGGAAGCAGCAGCACTTCTGCGTGCTCGACGCCACGGCCGGCGCGGCCCACCTGCTGGTAGTAGGCGATGGGGGAGGACGGCGAGCCTAGGTGGACCACGAACCCCAGGTCGGGCTTGTCGAAGCCCATCCCCAGCGCGGACGTGGCCACGAGGGCCTTCACCCGGTTCGCCAGCAGGTCCTCCTCGGCCTGCTGACGGTCCGAGTTCTCCGTCTTGCCGGTGTACGAGGTGACGGTGTGACCGCACTGCCGCAGGTACGCGGTGACCTCCTCGGAGGCCGCCACCGTCAGCGTGTAGATGATGCCGGAGCCCGGCAGGTCGTCGAGGTGGTCGGCGAGCCAGGCCAGCCGGTGGGCGGCGTCGGGCAGCTCCAGCACATTGAGGCTGAGGCTCTCGCGGTCCAGCGGGCCGCGCAGCACCAGGGCGTCCGAGCCGGAGCCCGTGCCGAGCTGGTCGGCGACATCGGCCGTCACCCGGGCGTTCGCCGTCGCGGTCGTGGCCAGCACCGGGACACCCGCCGGGAGTTCGGCCAGCATGGTGCGCAGGCGCCGGTAGTCGGGACGGAAGTCGTGCCCCCAGTCCGAGATGCAGTGCGCCTCGTCCACCACCAGCAGGCCGGTGGCGGCGGCCAACTGCGGCAGGACGTTGTCCCGGAAGTCCGGGTTGTTCAGCCGCTCGGGGCTGACCAGGAGCACGTCGACCTCACCCGCCGCCACCTCGGCTCGGACCGCGTCCCACTCCTCGGTGTTCGACGAATTGATCGTGCGGGCGCGAATGCCCGCACGCTCGGCCGCCTCCACCTGGTTCCGCATGAGGGCGAGCAGTGGCGAGACGATCACGGTCGGCCCGCTGCCCCGCTCGCGCAGCAGCGCCGTGGCCACGAAGTACACCGCGGACTTGCCCCAGCCGGTCCGCTGCACGACCAGGGCGCGTCTGTGCTCGGCGACCAGCGCCTCGATCGCCCGCCACTGGTCCTCACGCAGGCGGGCGGTGCCGCTCGGATCTCCGACGAGGCGGGCGAGTACGGTGTCGGCCGCGGTCCGCAGGTCTTCGTTGCTCATGCCCCCATGCAACCCGATGGCACCGACATCGCGCGAACGAGCTCCCTGACCTGTGGACAACTCATGACGTGTCCCTGATGCGGGTTATCCACAGGGTGAACCGGAGTCGGGCGATCCGCGGCATGGTCCTCGCATGACGAATCACAGCGAGCCCGTCGGCGTCACCGGCGAGGCCAAGATCACCCTGCGCTCCGCCGGCGAACTGGCCGAGGCGCTCCCGTACTTGCTCGGCTTCCGGCCCGAGGACTGCATCGTCCTGGTCGCCCTGCACGAGGGCCGGTTCGGCGGCCGGGTGCGCCTCGGCATCCCTGACCGGCCCGAGGACTGGCCAGGCGTGGCGGACCTGCTCGCGCGCTGCCTGATCGGCGAGTGCGTGCGTCGCGACGGCAAGCCCGACAGCATCATCGCGTTCCTCTGCCAGGACCCGGCGCCCGCACGAGCGGGCACGGGCAGGCTGACCATGGAGCGACTGCGTCCGCTGGCCCAGCTCCTGCGCACGGCCTGCGGCGCCCAGGACGTGCCGGTGACGGAGGTCCTGTGCCTCTCCGCCGATCACTACTGGTCCTACTGCTGCGTGCGCCCCGACTGCTGCCCGCCCGACGGGAACCCGGTCGCGGCACCGGGCACCTCGGTGATGGCGGCGACCGCCGCGTACGCGGGCATCCAGGTCCGCGCCTCGGAGCAGGAGGTCAAGGCACGCCTCGCTCCGATCACGTCGCTCGGCTCGGACCAGGAGCGGGCGCTCGACGCCGCGTCGATGGCCCTGGTGCCGAGGATGCTGAGTCCGCGCCGGCGGGCGGGCGTGGGGGCCGAGACGCTGGATCTGGCGAGGCTGGTCATGCGCCGCCTCGCGGATGCTCCGAGCGCGGCGGACGCGCTGGAGGCGGACGTCAAGGACGATGAGCTGCTGGCCCACGACGAGGCGGCCGCACTGATCCTCGGCCTGCAGGATCGCGAGACCAGGGACCGGACCGCGGAGTGGATGGAGGGCGACGAGGCGGCGTGCGCCCTACGCCTGTGGCGCGCACTGGCCCGACGCTGTGTGGGTCCCTATTGCGAGCACGCCGCGGCGCCGCTGACCCTCGCGGGATGGGTGGCCTGGTCGCTCGGCGACACGGTCGAGGCGGATGCCGCCCTGGAGATGGCCCTCGGCGCGGACCCCGACTACGTCTTCGCCCGCCTGCTCAACGAGGCCCGTGCGGGCGGACTGGATCCCGAACCGGTGCGGCGCTCCCTGCGCGGCCGGCGGGCGGATCACGAAGAAGACCCGCTCCCGGTGGCCGGGCGAGGCGACGCGGACGTCGAAGGCGGCGGTGAAGGAGAGGGAGGCTCGGGCGAACAGCCCTCGCAGCTGCCCGTTCCCGGCTCGGAGCACGTGGTCGACCCCGGTGTCTCGCGCGCGGCGCGTGGACTGGAGGCGGCCCTGCGGCGACGGGGCGAGCGACGGCTCGGAGCGGGGACCAGGCCCGGCCGGGCGGGGACGCGCGCGCCGCGTCGTCCCGCGGGCCGCCGCCGGGTCGGACACCAGCGCCAGAGGGGTGAGGGATGAGCCGGGGCGAACACGCCGGGCGTCGGCGTCGATGGGGCTGTTTCGAGGCGCTGGGGCGTTACTTGCGACGGGGCCGCCCCGTTCACGTGGATGGCGGAAGCGACGGCCGGGCCGCGCCGCCGAAGTGTTCGGCAGCCCGGCGGTACGCCGGCGCCTCGCTCGGCCGCGTTCGAAAGATGAGGCCCATGGGCGAGTGGGAACAGCGACGGGTGGCCGGCACACCGCAGCACGCCACGGCACCGGGTCGCGGCGCGGACCTGCCGTCCACGCACGGGACGCTGATCTGTGTGGCCCTTCCCGGTCTCGCGATCTCCTCGGATCACGGGCAGCTGAAGGCGCAGGGCCTCGACGGCGTGTACCGGGGCGGAAGGCGACTGCTCTCGCGCTGCGAGATCCGTGTCGGCGGCCGGGAGCCGCTCGCCGTGCAGGCCCGCATGATCGCGGCGGACCGGGCCCGATTCGTGTCGACGGTGCGGGCCTCGCCGGAGGCCGGACCCGATCCCGACGTGATCGTCGAGCGCATTCGCAGCGCCGACGGTACCGAGCGGATCACTCTGCACAGCTCGGCTCGGCATCGGTTACGCCTGCCTCTGGAGGTCTCCCTCGGCACGGACCTCGCCGAACTGGGCGCCGTGGCCGCCGGAAGCATCGTCCGTGAACTTCCCGCGAGCGTCCACGACTCGGGGATGCGGTGGTCCTCGGCGGCCGGATACACGGTCGTGACCGCGGTTCCCTCGCCCACGGACGCGCTCGCCTCGGCAGGCCTGCTGCGCTGGGAACTGGACCTCCCGCCCGGAGGCTCGCGCACCGTGGAGCTGAAGCTGAAGGCGGACACGGGGAGCGGCAGCGCGGTTCCGGGCGCCGGGCGGCGGCTGCTCGGTTCGGCACAGGCCCAGGGGGACGATCCACGCGCGGGCGCGCTGTTGAGGGCCTGCGTCGACGACCTCCACGCGCTGCTGGTGCGGGACCCGGAGCACCCCTTGGACGTACGCCTGGCCGCGGGCGCGCCCTGGCGCTGCGGACCGGCGCCGGCCGAGGCACTGGCCGCGGCACGCATGGCCCTCCCCCTGGGCACCCGGCTCGCCGCGGGCACCCTGCGCGCGCTCGCCCGCACTCAATCGACGTCCCCGGGGCCGGAGTTCGGCAGCATCCCCGGACCGTTGCGGCACACAGCCGCACACCTTCCACCGAGCAGCACCGGCATCGAAGCCACCCTTCACTTCCCCGTGCTCCTGGCCGAAGCGAGACGCTGGGGACTGGCCGAGCAGGAAGCCGTCGAACTGCTCCCCGCTGCGGAGCGGTGCCTGCGCTGGCTGCGCACCGCGGTCGAACGGGAGCGTCCGTATCTCGCGGATCCGGGGCCGGGCGGTCCACGGCGCTGCGAGACCCAGGCGCACGCGCACCGGGCCGCGGTCCTCGGCGCCGACCTGCTCGACGCGTACGGCCGACCCGGCGGCGCCGAGCTGCGGCAATGGGCCGAGGAGCTCCGTCGGCGCTTTCGCGAGGACTTCTGGGTGCAGGACCTCGGCGGCGGCAGGCCCGCCGCGGCCTGCACACCGGACGGGCGCCCGATCGCACAGCTCGGCAGCGGCGCCGCCCACCTGCTGGACACCGGTCTCCTCGGTGCGGGCGCCCACGCACCCGGCCTGCTGGACAAGGTGCAGACGGAGCAGCTGGCCCGGCTGCTCGGCGGGCCGGCCATGGACTCCGGATGGGGACTGCGCAGTCTCGGCGCGAAGGAAGGGACGTACAACCCGTTCGGCCACCACTCCGGAGCGGTGCGGATCCACGAGACGGCGGTCGCTGTCGCGGGCCTGAACGCCGCGGGGTACGAGAAGGAGGCCGCGTCCCTGCTCAGGGGAGTGCTCGACGCCGCGGAGTCCTTCGGGTACCGCCTGCCGGAGATGTACGCGGGGGAGCAGAGGACCGAGCGCAGCGCCCCGGTGCCGCACCCCGCCGCGTGCAGGCCCGCCGCCGTCGCGGCCGCGGGCGGCGTGCACCTTCTGCTCTCGCTCGCGGGCATCAGACCGGACGCGCCGGCGCGCACGGTGGCTCTGTCGCCGATGCGCAGCGCCTCCCTCGGGGCGATCGGACTGACGGGCCTGCAGGTGGCCGGGCAGCCCTTCGCGGCCCGTGTCACCCGCCTCGGTCTGGCCATGGTCGAGGAGGCTGCGGACGGACTCCAGTTGGGGGTGTGACCGGCCGGTGACCTGCGCGCGGCGGACGGGTGCGGGCGCGGGGCACGAAGTGGGGCGGCGATGACTGAAGGAGGTGTTTATCGTCAGGCAGACGACTATGATCGTTCCATGCCACCCTACGACCCGTCGGCCTTCCCGCCCTTCGCTGTCACCGTCGACCTGGTCGTGCTGACCGTGCGCCGACACGCCCTGTGCGCGTTGGCCGTACGGCGAGGTGAGCCGCCCTTTCAGGGGCGTTGGGCCCTGCCTGGCGGGTTCGTGCGGGACGACGAGGATCTGACGGAGGCGGCGGCGCGGGAGCTGGCCGAGGAGACCGGTCTGCGAGCCCACGACCCGGGAGTGCCGGCGCAGGACAACGGCGCGCACCTGGAGCAGCTCGCGACGTACGGGGATCCCAAGCGCGATCCACGGATGCGGGTGGTCAGCGTCGCCCACCTGGCCCTCGCGCCCGATCTGCCCGCGCCGCGGGCCGGTGGCGACGCGCACAGCGCCCGATGGGCGCCGGTCGAGGAGCTGATGGACCAGAGCGGATTCGGGCGGGAGGGCGAACAGGCGGTGCCGCTGGCGTTCGACCACACACAGATCCTGGCGGACGGCGTCGAGCGCGCCCGCTCGAAGATCGAGTACTCCTCGCTCGCCACCGCGTTCTGCCCGCCGGAGTTCACCGTCGGAGAGCTGCGCCGCGTCTACGAGGCGGTGTGGGGGGTCGCCCTCGACCCGCGCAACTTCCACCGCAAGGTCACCGGCACGCCAGGCTTTCTCGTCCCGACCGGAGGAACCACCACCCGCCAGGGCGGGCGCCCCGCCCAGCTCTTCCGCGCGGGCGGAGCGACGCTGCTCAACCCGCCGATGCTGCGCCCCGAGGTCTGACGGGCACGACCCGACGCGGCCCACACCGTCGCAATGCAGGAACGCCCACGCCCACTTCCTGCCCGAAAAGCCAGAAATATCGCGTTATCTTGCTGCGGTACCCACGGGGTTCGCTGTCGTAGGACCGATGGACGGGCCCCGGCCGCCGAGCGGTCTCCCCTCCTGCGAGAGAAGCGATGATCCAGGCCATCGGACTGACCAGCAACGCCCGTAAGGAGGGCCCGCCCGCGGTCGACGACGTGTCCTTCGAGGCGCACGGAGGACACGTCACGGCCCTGCTCGGCCCACGCGGGGCGGGCAAGACCACCGCGGTCCGGCTGATGCTCGCACTGCAACCGGGCCGTGGCATCACGTACTTCAGAGGGCGCCCGCTGCACCGCATTCCGCACCCCGCACGGGAAGTCGGCGTCCTGCTCGGTGACGTCCCGGGGCATCCCGCCCGCTCCGTGCGCGGCCAACTGCGCATGCTGTGCGCGGCGACGGGCGTGTCCGTGCAGCGTGCCGACGAAGTGCTGGAGGCCGTGGGGCTGGTGAGTCTGCGCGACCAGCGCCTCGGGACACTGTCGCGCGGAATGGACCGCCGGCTCGGCCTGGCCGGCGCGCTCCTGGCGGACCCGCACACCCTCGTGCTCGACGGCCCCTCCGAAGGGCTGTCGCACCGCGAGCGCAGCTGGCTGCACGGCGCCCTGCGGACGTACGCGGACCTCGGCGGCACCGTGCTGTTCACCACCGACGACCCCAAAGAGGCTGCGCGGGCGGCCGATCACGTCGTCTCGCTCGACGGCGGCAAGGTCGTCGCGGACCAGGAGGCCGGCGCGTTCGCCCGTACCCGGCTGCGCCCCCGGGTGGCCGTCCGCAGCCCGCACGCCGCACGCCTCGCGGTGCTGCTGGCCAAGGAAGCACGGATGGCGAAACGGTCCGTCGAGGTCGTGACCGAGGACGGCAGCCGTCTCTCCGTGTACGGCAGCACCTGCGCCGACGTGGGGGAGACCGCGTTCCGCCACGGGATCCTGGTACACCAACTCGCCGACGAGATCGGGGACACGGGCCCGCGATCGAGTTCCGGCGAGACTCCAGGCGCCTCGGTCCGGCCGAGTGGCCCCGAACGCGTTCACGACCCCGCAGGGCCGCCCGAGGACCGACGCAGCGAACCCGACGTCGCCGAGGACGGCGCCCCCAACCTGCCCGACACGGCAGGTACGTTCACACACGCCGTCGGTACGTCGCGCACCGCCACGAACGCCCGGAGCGAGGGCACGCCCACGGCGGACGCACCGGACTCGAAGCATGTGCCCCTCGCGAAGGACGAAGCGCCCGCACGGGACGGCGGCGACCAGCGCACCTCGGCGCCTGCGACGCTCTCGCCCCTGCCGCCGCCCATCACCGTCTGGTCCGCACGCAGCCCCTTGCGTCCGCTGCGCTACGAGCTGCGCCGCGCGACCGGCATCCCCACCGGCTACGTGACCGTCGGCCTCGCTCTCGTCCTGTCCGCACTCCTCTCCCTCTTCCTCGCCCGGATCGGGCACACGCCGCAGCCGCGCCTGCTCGCCGCCTGGCCGTACGAGCTGCCCCTGCCGCCCGCCGCACTCGGCGCGGGACTCCTCGGCGCGTTCGCCTTCGGTGACGAGTTCCGCCACCCCGCCCTCGGCGTCGACCGGGGGTCCGTCCCGCGTCGGCTGGGACTCCTCACGGCCAAACTGGTGGTCGGTGCCGCGACCGCTGTCGTCATGTCAACCCTCGTGATCGGCTGCGACGCCGCCCTTCTCCATCTGGTATACGGCGGAGAGCTCACACAAGTTCCCGCCGACTGGCTCTCGTTGAGCGCGAGTTGGCTGGTGCTCGTTGTCGCGTGCGCCTGGGCGGGTGTCCTCGCCTCCGCGGTCTTCCGGTCCACCACCGCCGGGCTCGCCGCCGTCGTCGCCGTGCCGATCGTGATCGTCCCACTCGTACAGAAGGCCTTGGAGGGACCGTCTGTGCGAACGGCCGCGGGGCTGCCGAGCCGCCTGAGCGCTCTCACGCTGGTGCACTGGCCGTTCGGCGCGGAGCGCTACGCGGCGGCCGCGGTGCGGATGATCGCCCAACCTGTCGGTGGTGCGCTCATGTTGTCGCTCACCGCGCTGCTCTGCGCATACGTGCTCACCGCGGTGCGCCCCAGGGTGCGCTGAGGGCCCATTTCCGCCTTCGGGTCCGCCGCTGTCCGCAACTCCCCCTGGAACGCTCACTTCTTTCCGATAAGGCGTCAATTACAGCGAGGACGGCGATCACCCTTTCGTGTGCTTTTCACCAAAGACCTCAAGGGAGTTGGAGGCGACGCCGACAACAGATTCCGTGAGTACCCTTGCGCACACCATGATGACCACCGCCCGCTCCGCCGAATCCGGCCTCGCAGGACCGGGCGAACTCGATCGCTACCCCTATGCGGAGGCTCCTGTCGACCGTGTCGGCGCACCTGCGTGGGACACCGGCGACTCCGATCTGGGTCGCGTCGGCCGACGGCCCGCCGGCAGCCGTGGCCGCGGCCTGCACGGCCAACTCGTCCAGCAGTTGGGGCAGATGATCGTCTCCGGAGACCTGGGCGCCGACCGTCCGCTGGTCCCCGAGGAGATCGGCCAGCGTTTCGAGGTGTCCCGCACCGTCGTGCGTGAGTCGCTCCGCGTCCTGGAGGCCAAGGGGCTGGTCAGCGCCCGGCCGAACGTGGGCACGCGCGTGCGGCCCGTGAGCGACTGGAACCTGCTGGACCCCGACATCATCGAGTGGCGGGCTTTCGGCCCGCAGCGCGATGACCAGCGCCGAGAGCTCGGTGAGCTGCGCTGGACGATCGAGCCCCTCGCCGCCCGGCTGGCCGCCGGACACGGCCGCGAGGATCTGCAGCAACGTCTCTCCGACATGGTCGAGATCATGGGGCACGCCCTCGGGCAGGGCGATTCGATCACCTTCTCGCGCGCCGACGCCGAGTTCCACGCGCTGCTGATCCAGCTCGCCGGCAACCGCATGCTCGAACACCTGTCCGGCATCGTTTCGGCCGCCCTGCAGGTCTCCGGCGGCCCCGTCACGGGCTGCGACCGGCCGAACGAGACGACCGTCGCGCACCACGCGCGCATCGTGGAGGCGCTCGCCACGGGTGACGGGGTCGGCGCCGAGGCGGCCATGCGTCAGCTCCTGACCGTCCACCTGGTGCCGGGCCCCCGCGAGCACTGAGCGGGGAACGCGCGCGGGTGCGCGAGGAGCGCGGGAAGCACGGTTCGAGCCGTGCGGGACGCGCCGGATGTCGCCGGAGCGCCCCCTGGTGTGCCGCAGGCACGTTTCGGTGGGCGCCGTCCGGTGACTCGTCTCTTGGAAGGCCGGGGGTATTCCGCCGGGCGGGTCTCTCTGAAAGGCTGTGCGGTGACCTCTGCGGGGTGCCCGCGGCAGGTCCGTTACGTCTCGGATCCGGCGATCGGGTCCCGTAGGGGCTGGATCGTGACCGCATCTGCCCGCATACGTCATTTTTTGACCGCTTACGGGGTGTGACTCGAGCCACGCAGATTGGGCGTAACGCTCCTCGGAACAGCGCGATGACCTAAGAGGTGACAGCCGAGGAGGGAATACGGCAGCCATTCGTGGCGCTGTGTATCTCCCCGGCCCCCGCCCGCGACGTCGGCCCATCCCCAAGCCGGCGGTCGTCGGCTCCGGTCCACACAGGACGGGGCCGGAAGCCGTTTTCCAACGTTCCGAGAGGTTGTTCGTGTCGGCCAGCACATCCCGTACGCTCCCGCCGGAGATCGCCGAGTCCGTCTCTGTCATGGCGCTCATTGAGCGGGGAAAGGCTGATGGCCAGATCGCCGGCGATGACGTACGCCGTGCGTTCGAGGCCGACCAGATTCCGGCCACTCAGTGGAAGAACGTTCTGCGCAGCCTCAACCAGATCCTCGAGGAAGAGGGTGTGACGCTGATGGTCAGTGCCGCTGAGCCCAAGCGTCCCCGAAAGAGCGTCGCAGCCAAGAGTCCGGCCAAGCGCACCACCACCAAGACCGTCGCGGCCAAGACCGTCACCGCGAAGAAGGTCGCCACCGGCACCGCCGCAGAGGAAGCCTCCTCCGAGGCGTCGGCGGACGAGGCGCCGGCCAAGAAGGCAGCGGCCAAGAAGGCGACGACCAAGAAGGCCGCCGCGAAGAAGACGACCGCGAAGAAGACCGCGGCCAAGAAGGCCTCCAAGAAGGACGACGACCTTCTCGAGGACGAGGCGACCGAGGAGACCCCCGCCACCGGCAAGGCCGAGGGTGAGCCCGAGGCCGAGGGTCAGGGCTTCGTCCTGTCCGACGACGACGAGGACGACGCGCCCGCGCAGCAGGTCGCGGCCGCCGGCGCCACCGCCGACCCGGTCAAGGACTACCTGAAGCAGATCGGCAAGGTCCCGCTGCTCAACGCCGAGCAGGAGGTCGAGCTCGCCAAGCGCATCGAGGCCGGTCTGTTCGCCGAGGACAAGCTGGCGAACGCCGACAAGCTGGCTCCCAAGCTCAAGCGCGAGCTGGAGATCATCGCCGAGGACGGCCGCCGCGCCAAGAACCACCTGCTGGAGGCCAACCTCCGCCTCGTGGTCTCCCTGGCCAAGCGCTACACCGGCCGCGGCATGCTCTTCCTGGACCTGATCCAGGAGGGCAACCTCGGTCTGATCCGCGCGGTCGAGAAGTTCGACTACACCAAGGGCTACAAGTTCTCCACGTACGCCACCTGGTGGATCCGTCAGGCGATCACCCGCGCCATGGCCGACCAGGCCCGCACCATCCGTATCCCGGTGCACATGGTCGAGGTCATCAACAAGCTCGCCCGCGTGCAGCGCCAGATGCTCCAGGACCTGGGCCGCGAGCCCACCCCGGAGGAGCTGGCCAAGGAACTCGACATGACCCCCGAGAAGGTCATCGAGGTCCAGAAGTACGGTCGCGAGCCCATCTCGCTGCACACCCCGCTGGGCGAGGACGGCGACAGCGAGTTCGGTGACCTCATCGAGGACTCCGAGGCCGTCGTCCCGGCCGACGCCGTCAGCTTCACGCTCCTCCAGGAGCAGCTGCACTCCGTGCTGGACACCCTGTCGGAGCGCGAGGCGGGCGTCGTCTCCATGCGCTTCGGTCTCACCGACGGTCAGCCGAAGACCCTCGACGAGATCGGCAAGGTGTACGGCGTGACGCGTGAGCGCATCCGCCAGATCGAGTCGAAGACCATGTCGAAGCTGCGTCACCCGTCGCGCTCGCAGGTCCTGCGCGACTACCTCGACTAGTCGACGGCTCCTGAAGGACCCTCAGAAGGCCCGGTACGCCCCCTCCGTGGGGCGTACCGGGCCTTCGGTGTGTCGGCGACACCACGTGGACTCGCGGTGCGCGCGCCGACGAAGTGGATCACTCTGGGTGTGCTGTGAACAACCCGGAGTGAGGAGACCGTATGCGTCATGCCCGTGGGAGAGTGCTGACCACGTCCCTGGCCGTCCTGGCGGCGGTGGCCGTGTCGTCCCTGGCCTCGCCGTCGCGCGCGGCCGCCGACGACGGGGTCGTCGGGGGGCAGCAGGTCAGCGTGGGTGACAGTCCGTGGGCGGTGGCCCTGTCCAGTCGTGACCGGTTCGGAGGCAGCCGGTCGGGCCAGTTCTGCGGGGGTGTCGTCGTCGCCCGGTCCACGGTGCTCACCGCGGCCCACTGCCTCGGGCGCGACGTGATCGGCGGGCCGGGAGGAACGGTCCGCGACCTCAAGGTGATCGCCGGCCGGGACGATCTCGAATCGACGGCGGGCGCGGAGATCCCCGTGCGCAGCATGTGGGTGAATCCCGACTACGACGAACGAACGAATGCGGGGGACGTGGCCGTCATCACCCTGTCCACCGCGCTGCCCGCGGGATACGTGATTCCGATGGCGGACGAGGGTGATCCCGCGTACCGCCCCGGTACGGGAGCGGCTGTCTACGGCTGGGGGGACACCACGGGGACGGGTGACTACGCCCGCACGCTGCACGCGGCCCGTGTGCAGGTGCTCGCCGACAGTACCTGTCAGAGGGCCTATCCGGGTGGCCCCGAAGGCACCTACCAGCCCGACTCGATGCTGTGCGCGGGCGTGCCGGAGGGCGGCAAGGACGCTTGCCAGGGGGACAGTGGAGGGCCGCTGGTGGCCCAGGGCAAGCTGATCGGCCTGGTGTCCTGGGGGAGCGGATGTGGGCGCCCCGAGAGCCCCGGCGTCTACACGCGGGTCTCGGACGCCCTGCGCGTGCTCGAGCAGCGCGCCTCAAGGGTGTCCGAGGGGGCGGTGAACGCGAAGGCGCCACACAGCGCCTGAGAGGGCCGTGGGGGGTCTTACGGACACGAGGACGGGCGGTCACCCCTGGGGTGCAGGGATGACCGCCCGGTCACCGGCCTGATGTCGCCGGAGCTGGCTCGTCGTGGGTGCGAGGCGTCAGCGTTCCTCGGTCTCGGCGTTTGCCGGAACGGCGGTGAGCCGCTCCGTCTCGTCCTGTATCTCAGCGGCGATCTTCTTGAGTTCCGGCTCGAACTTGCGACCGTGGTGGGCGCAGAAGAGCAGTTCACCACCGCTGAGGAGCACGACGCGCAGGTATGCCTGGGCGCCGCAACGGTCACAGCGGTCAGCGGCCGTCAGCGGGCTCGCGGGGGTCAGAACAGTAGTCACGTCGCCTCTTCTCTAGCTCGACGAGCTGTCGTACCAGGGTCAACATCCAACCAGGCCGAAAACGTTCCCGCTCGCGGCTTTTCCTCGAAAAATTTCTTCGAGGCCGGCTGTCTGTCGCCGGGTGGCGGCGAATGTGCCGTATTGCGTCTCTTACGTGTCTTACGGGTTCGCGCGTTCTGTCAGGTCGGTCCTCCCGGCTGGGATGCCGGTTGTTCATGAGGACGTGCCCGGAGCCTAAATGGTTCATGCCTGGAAGGGAACGTGATGTGTGCTTCACTCCATCGAGGGATCGAACACCCATGCGAGCTTGGACTAGTCTTGGTCGAGGTGAGGGTGGCGGTACAACGGCTCTACCAGGCCTCGGTAGGCTCTGACGGGCGACCGACGCCGGCCCTTTACCCACAAGGGCCCCATCTGAAATTCAGCGAGGAGCGAACCGCGTGACCGCCGAGACGTCCGTGCCGTCCACAGCGCTGCTGACCGGAGCAGACCGTGACGGTTCCAACTACACCGCGCGGCACCTGCTGGTCCTCGAGGGGCTCGAAGCAGTCCGCAAGCGACCGGGCATGTACATCGGCTCGACCGACAGCCGCGGCCTCATGCACTGCCTCTGGGAGATCATCGACAACTCCGTCGACGAGGCCCTGGGTGGCTACTGCGACCACATCGAGGTGATCCTGCACGACGACGGCTCCGTCGAGGTGCGGGACAACGGCCGAGGCATTCCTGTGGATGTCGAGCCCAAAACCGGCCTCTCCGGAGTCGAGGTCGTCATGACGAAGCTCCACGCGGGCGGAAAGTTCGGAGGTGGCTCCTACGCGGCCTCCGGCGGTCTCCACGGCGTGGGCGCCTCGGTGGTGAACGCGCTGTCGGCGCGACTCGACGTCGAGGTGGACCGCAACGGGCACACGCACGCCATCAGCTTCCGGCGCGGCGTCCCCGGCGCCTTCGCCAAGCCCGGCCCCGACGCGGCCTTCGACCCCTCGGCGCGGCTGAGCAAGGTCAAGAAGATCCCGAAGGCCCGTGTCGGCACCCGTGTCCGCTACTGGGCGGACCGCCAGATCTTCCTCAAGGACGCCAAGCTCAACCTGGAGACGCTGCACCAGCGCGCCCGCCAGACCGCGTTCCTCGTCCCCGGCCTGACCATCGTCGTCCGCGACGAGTTCGGCCTGGGCGACGGCGGAAGCAAGGGCGAGGAGTCCTTCCGCTTCGACGGCGGAATCAGCGAGTTCTGTGAGTACCTGGCGCAGGACAAGCCGGTCTGCGACGTCCTGCGGCTCACCGGACAGGGCACCTTCAAGGAGACCGTCCCGGTCCTGGACGACCACGGCCAGATGACGCCGACCGAGGTCACCCGGGAGCTCGGCGTGGACATCGCGCTGCGCTGGGGCACGGGCTACGACACGACCCTCAGGTCGTTCGTGAACATCATCGCCACCCCCAAGGGCGGCACCCACGTGGCGGGCTTCGAGCGCTCGCTCACCAAGACGATGAACGAGGTGCTGCGCAGCCAGAAGCTGCTGCGCGTCGCCGAGGACGACATCGTCAAGGACGATGCCCTGGAAGGCCTCACCGCCGTTGTCACGGTGCGTCTCGCGGAGCCGCAGTTCGAGGGCCAGACCAAGGAGGTCCTCGGTACCTCCGCGGCCAACCGGATCGTCGCCAACGTGGTGGCCAAGGAACTCAAGGCGTTCCTGACGTCCACCAAGCGCGACGCCAAGGCGCAGGCCCGTGCCGTGATGGAGAAGGCCGTCGCCGCGGCCCGCACCCGCATCGCGGCTCGTCAGCACAAGGACGCCCAGCGCCGCAAGACGGCCCTGGAGACCTCGTCGCTGCCCGCGAAGCTGGCCGACTGCCGCAGCGATGACGTGGAGCGCAGCGAGCTCTTCATCGTCGAGGGCGACTCCGCGCTCGGCACCGCCAAGCTCGCGCGGAACTCTGAGTTCCAGGCGCTCCTGCCGATCCGCGGCAAGATCCTCAACGTTCAGAAGTCGTCCGTCTCGGACATGCTGAAGAACGTCGAGTGCGGTGCGATCATCCAGGTGATAGGAGCGGGCTCCGGGCGCACCTTCGACCTCGACGCGGCGCGCTACGGAAAGATCATCCTGCTCGTCGACGCCGACGTCGACGGCGCGCACATCCGCTGTCTCCTCCTGACGCTGTTCCAGCGCTACATGCGGCCGATGGTCGAGGCGGGCCGGGTCTTCGCCGCGGTGCCCCCGCTGCACCGGATCGAGCTGGTCCAGCCCAAGAAGGGCCAGGACAAGTACGTGTACACGTACTCCGACCGGGAGCTGCGCGAGACGCTGCTCGAGTTCCAGCGCAAGGGCGTGCGGTACAAGGACTCGATCCAGCGGTACAAGGGTCTGGGTGAGATGGACGCCGATCAGCTGGCCGAGACCACGATGGACCCGCGCCACCGCACCCTTCGGCGGATCAACATCGGCGAGCTGGACGCCGCGGAGCAGGTGTTCGACCTGCTCATGGGTAACGACGTGGCACCGCGCAAGGAGTTCATCAGCAGCTCCGCGGCGACACTCGACCGCTCGCGCATCGACGCGTAGCGATTGACGCGCAGCGACACCTGGCCGGTGACGGCCGGCCGCGCCTTCGGGTGCCGGGCCGGCCGTCATCGGCCAGGTGCGTTCCCCACGGCTCCACCCACGGGTGGAGCCGCTTGATCCACCCGCGATCCACCCCGGCTCCGATCTCCTGACCTGCGAACTTCCGTAGTGTCGACGGCGTTGAACCACTCCGCTTCGAACCCTCCACGGAGGCCGTCATGTCCGGTCCCACCGAAGTCCTGGTGATCGTCGCCGTAGTCGCTCTCGTCCTGGTGCGCCAGTTCAGGACGGAGCGCCTGTCGATGGACAGGAAGTGGTGGCTGCTGCCCGCGGTCCTCGGATTCTTCGCGCTCCGCGACGGCAAGCTCGCCGACCCGCATCACATGACGGGCTCCGTGATCCTGCTCGTCGTCGAGCTGCTGGTGAGCGTCGGCATAGGGATCGGATGGGCGTTCACCACACGGCTGTGGGCCGACGACCGCGGGGACGTCTGGACGAAGGGCACCGTCGCCACGGCCGGCACCTGGGCCGGCGGGATCGTCGCCCGGGCGGCCGTCGTCGGCATCGGCCTTACGATGGGCGTCCACCTCGGAAGTGCCGCGTTCATGCTCGGGTTCGCGGTCTCCGTGCTGGCCCGGTCCGGGGTTCTCCTGTGGCGGGCCGGTGCCCTGGAGCCGGCGTACGTTGGTGCTGTCCTGCAGCCGGCCTGGGAGGACCGCAGGTGAGTCAGCGAGACGTGAGGGCCTGGCCCTCGCGGGAGGCGCTCTCCCGCGAGGGGATGACCCGTGCGCGGTGGATGCTGGCCTGGCTGGTCAGGGTGGTCGTGATCACGATCCTGCTGTGGACGGCGGTCACGCAGCGCGACGTCCCTTGGTGGGCCGTGGTGGCGGCGCCCGTGGGGCTGGCGATCGCGGCCGGTGCGGCCTGGGGCTTCTTCCGGACCACGCTCGCGCACCGATTGTGGCCGTCCCTCGGCATCCTCGCCGCTCTGCTCGTACTCGCCGGACTCGCCCAGACGATCGGGTTCCTGGGCCCCGCCGTGGTCCTGTGGTGCGGTTGCGCCGTCACCGCGCTCGAGCGCCTGCCGATGATCGCCGCTGTGCCCGCTGCAGGCGTCGCGCTCGCCGCGTTCACGCTTGCCAACGACGACTCGTGGATCTCCACGACCGCCGTCGTCGTGGGCCTGTGCCTGTCCGGATATGTGCTGCGGCTGGACGCCGAGGCCCGGGCCACCGCCCAGCGTCTCCTGGTCCAGGAGCGGGCCGCGAGGAAGGCGGAGGCCGAGTCCGCCGCGCTCGCCGAGCGGTCCCGCATCGCCCGTGAGATCCACGACGTGCTGGCGCACAGTCTCTCGGCGCAGCTCGTGCATCTGGAGGCGGCCCGGCTCCTCATCGAGCGCGGGGCCGACCGGGATCAGATCCTGGAGCGGGTCGTGGCCGCCCGGGGTATGGCCCGGGACGGTCTGGACGAGACCCGGCACGCGCTCTCGGCGCTGCGCGGAGACCTGACGCCGCTCGAGGACTTCCTGAGGGAACTGGTCGCCTCGTCGGGCGGAGCCACGCTGACCGTGGAGGGCGAGCGCAGACCGCTCTCCGCCGAGGCCTCACAGGCGGTGCGCAGGGTCGCGCAGGAAGCGCTGACGAACGTGCGCAAGCACGCCCCGGGAGCGAAGGCGGCCCTGCGGCTGGAGTACCTGCCGCGGGAAGTGGCCCTGGAAATACGGGATTCGGGTGCATCGAGGCCGCGGGACGAGCTCACTGTCAGTGGCGCCGGTTACGGTCTGTTGGGGATGAGGGAGCGTGCCGAGTTGCTGGGCGGCTCGCTGGAGGCGGGGCCGTACGAGGAGGGTTTCGTGGTCAGTCTGAAGGTTCCCGTATGAGCGGGAGCGGGGTGAGGGACAGCACGGGCAGGCCGCCGGCCCGTGTGGTGGTGGTCGACGACCAGACGGTGGTGCGCGAAGGGATCGTGATGCTGCTGGGGCTGCTGCCCGGGATCGAGGTCGTCGGATCCGGGGGCGACGGCGAGGAGGCGGTCGCCCTCGTGGCGGAGCTGGCGCCGGACGTCGTCCTGATGGACCTGCGCATGCCGCGCTGCGACGGGGCGGAGGCGACCAGACGCATCAGGGAGCAGTATCCGGGCACGCAGGTCGTCGTCCTGACCACGTACGCCGATGACGAGTCGCTCTTCCCCGCGCTGAAGGCCGGCGCCCGCGGCTACCTGACCAAGGACGCCGGCGGTGACGAGATCGTGCGGGCGGTCGAGGACGTGCTGTCGGGGGACGCGGGGCTCGCGCCGAAGATCCAGCGGAGGCTGCTGGAGCGGCTGTCCCAGGCGGAGACCGCCGTTGCGGAGACCAAGGAGCCGCCGGACGGGATCACGGCTCGGGAGGCCGAGGTCCTGGTGCTGATCGCCGACGGACTGAGCAACCAGGAGATCGCGAGGTCGCTGCACGTCTCGACGGCCACGGTGAAGACGCACATCAACAACCTGTTCGCGAAGACCGGCCTCAAGGACCGTGCGCAGGCCGTGCGTTACGCGTATCAGCACGGCCTGGCGCGGCCTCCGGGCACTTCAATCCCCTGAGGCATCACCTAATGGGGTGAAGGACATGCGAGAAGAGTCCGGGATCTTCCCGATCTGTCCATCCTTGGGTCCGCGGCCGACGTGGCCGCGGACAAGGAGAGTTCGGTGGAGAAGCACGACGGGCGCGAGACGGCGCAGCCCCGGGCCGGTGATCGAGGTGGCATCGGTGACCCGTGGCAGGACGCGCTGGCCTCGGGATGGGGCGAGTTGGACGGTACGGGCGCCCCGGCGCCGACCGTGCCCGCCCAGCCCGTGCCAGGGAAGCGGAGCGCGGCGGGGATCTATCTGGAGGTCCAGCGCAGCGCCGCGTTCCAGGAAGTACGCGGGTGCTACCGGAGGTTCGCGTTCCCGGCGGCCGCGGTCTTCTTCGTCTGGTACCTCGCCTACGTCGTGGCCGCCACGACCGCGCACGACCTGATGGCCCAGCCGGTCGCCGGCTCGGTGAACGTGGCGATGGTGGCCGGGCTCGGCCAGTTCGCCAGCACGTTCCTGCTGACGTGGCTGTACGCCCGCCACGCCCGCCTGCGCCGCGACCGTGCGGCACTCGAACTGCGGTGGGACACACAGGAGATGACCCGGGGCATCGACACCGCCGCGCGCACGAAGGATTCCTCGCACAACCAGACGAACGGCGCGGCGCGCGTCAACGGAACGGCGCGGAGCGAAGGCGGGCAGTGGTGACCGGAACGCATCAGACCCTTGCGCTGGTTCTCTTCAGCGCATTCGTGGCGGTCACGCTCGGCATCACCACCTGGGTGAGCCGCAACCGCCACGGATCGGCAGAGGAGTTCTACGCCGGTGGACGTCTGTTCTCTCCCATGGAGAACGGGTTTGCCATCTCCGGCGACTACATGTCCGCCGCCTCCTTCCTCGGCATCTCCGGACTCATCGCCCTCTACGGGTACGACGGACTGCTCTACTCCGTGGGCTTCCTCGTCGCCTGGCTCGTGGTCCTCTTCCTGGTGGCCGAACTGGTGCGCAACTGCGGGCGGTTCACCCTCGCGGACGTCGTGGCGGCCAGGATGCGCGAGCGTCCCGTACGGATCGCTGCGGGAACGTCCTCCGTGGTCGTGTCCGTGCTCTACCTGGTGGCGCAGATGGTGGGCGCGGGCAGCCTGATGGCGCTCCTGCTGGGTGGCACGAGCGGAGCCGCCCAGTCCTGGACCGTCGTCGGCGTGGGCGCGCTCATGGTGATCTATGTGTCCCTGGGCGGGATGCGGGCCACGACCTGGATCCAGATCGTCAAGGCCGTGCTCCTCATGGCCGGCGCGATCGCCCTGACCGTCCTGGTCCTCGCCCGCTTCCACGGCGACTTCAACGCTCTGCTGCGCGCCGCCGCCGACCGCAGCGGTCAGGGCCGGGACTTCCTGGCGCCCGGACTGCGCTACGGAGGGAGCTGGACCTCCCGCTTCGACTTCATCAGCCTGGGTCTCGCCCTCGTGCTCGGCACGGCCGGGCTCCCGCACATCCTGTCGCGCTTCTACACCGTGCCGACCGCGCGTGCGGCACGCCGATCCGTCGTCTGGTCGATCGGACTCATCGGCAGCTTCTACCTGATGACGATCGTGCTCGGCTTCGGTGCCGCTGCCGTCGTCGGCTCCGACGCCGTGCGCGCCTCGAACGCCGCGGGGAACACGGCGGTTCCGCTGCTCGCCCTCGACCTGGGCGGCGGCGAGGCGTCCACGGGCGGCACCGTCCTGTTCGCGATCGTCGCGGCGGTCGCCTTCGCGACCATCCTCGCCGTCGTCGCCGGGATCACCCTCGCCTCGTCCGCGTCCGTCGCGCACGACCTGTACGCCTCACTGAGACGCCGCAACCGTCCGGGAAAGCACTCCGGCAAGCAGTACAGCGAGGTCGCCGTGGCGCGCGTCGCGGCGGCCGGGATCGGCGTGCTCGCCATCGCACTGGGGCTGCTCGCGCGGGATCTGAACGTGGCGTTCCTGGTGGGCCTGGCCTTCGCGGTCGCCGCGTCCGCCAACCTGCCGGTGCTGCTCTACTCGCTGTTCTGGCGGAACTTCACCACGCGCGGCGCCGTGTGGTCCGTGTACGGCGGTCTGATCCCGGCGCTCGTCCTCGTCGTCCTCTCCCCGGTCGTCTCCGGAGGACCGACCTCCCTCATCCCCGGCGTCGACTTCCACCTCTTCCCGCTGGAGAACCCGGGGCTCGTCTCCATCCCCCTGGGCTTCCTCGCGGGATGGGCGGGCACCGTGACGTCGACCGAGCCGCCGGACGAGGCCAAGCACGCCGAGACCGAGGTGCGCGCGCTCACCGGCGCCGGCGCCGTCTGACCGCGACACCCGGCCCGGCAGCCGTCACGGGCCGCCCCGTCTTCGTAGGTCCGCGACGGGGCCGGCTCAGTGACTGGCCGCCCACGCGTACCGGTGCTCTGGCCGGCCCGTGTCGCCGTACCGGAGGCTCAGCCGTACCCGTCCGGTCCGCTCCAGCAGCTTCAGGTAGCGCTGGGCGGTCTGGCGGCTGATGCCCGTCCGGTCGGCCAGCTCCTGGGCCGAGAGCGGACCGTCGGCGCTCATCATGGCCTTGCGGACCAGGTCGGCGGTCGTGGGGGAGTGGCCCTTCGGCAGCTCCGGTGCGGGCGTGGCGGACAGGGCGCCGAAGATCCGGTCGACCTCCGCCTGCTCGGCCTCGCCACCACCGTCCAGGGTGCGCCGCAGCTCCGCGTACGCCTCCAGCTTGCCGCGCAGCCCGGCGAACGAGAACGGCTTCACCAGGTACTGCAGCGCGCCGTGACGCATCGCCGCCTGCACCGTCGCGACGTCGCGCGCCGCGGTCACCATGATCACGTCGATGTGGTGCCCCCGCTCACGCAGCGCGCGGGCGACCGCGAGGCCCGTGTCGTCCGGCAGGTAGTGATCGAGCAGGACGAGGTCGACGTCCAGCTCCTCGACGGCCGCGAGCGCCTCGGCGGCGCTGTACGCCTTGCCCACCACTCGGAAGCCGGGAACCTTCGCCACGTAGGCGGCGTTGACGTCCGCCACGCGCGCGTCGTCGTCCACGACCAGGACGTCGATCATCAGACCTCCTCGGTCTCGTGCGTACCGGCATCTTGTGGCTTGGTCCGCAGGGTCAGGGAATCAGTGAACGCCTCCGGCAGCACGACCACGAACTCGGCGCCTCCGGACGCCGCGTCCGTCACCGTGGCGGTGCCGCCCTGACGTTCCGCGAGCCGGCGCACCAGCGCCAGCCCGATGCCCCGCTTGCCGTGGGCGGGCGGCTCCTTGGTGGACCAGCCCTCCATGAAGACCGACTCCCTACGGTCCGCGGGGATCCCCGGGCCCGTGTCGCGCACGGTGAGGACGGCGGTGCGCCCCTCGGCCCGCAGCACGACCTCCACGCGCGCGTGGCGCGTGGAACCGGCCGTGGCGTCCAGGGCGTTGTCCACCAGGTTCCCCACGATCGTGACCAGCCCGCGCGGGTCGACGAGACGGTCGGGCAGGGCGGTGTCGGAGGAGACGCCGAGTGTGACGCCGCGCTCGGCGGCGACGGTCGCCTTGCCCACCAGGAGGGCGGCGAGCAGCGGGTCCTTGATCTTCTCGGTGATCTGTTCCGCGGTCACCCGATGAGCGCCGGCCACCTCACCGACGAACTCGGAGGCCTCCTCGTACATCTCCAGCTCCAGCAGCCCGAGCAGGGTGTGCATGTGGTTGGCGTGCTCGTGGTCCTGGGCGCGCAGCGCGTCGATCAGACCACGGGTCGAGTCGAGCTCCCGACCCAGCTGCTCCAGCTCGGTACGGTCGCGCAGGGTGGCCACGGCGCCGCCGTCGTCGGTGGGCATGCGGTTGGCGATCAGGACGCGCGGGCCGCGCACGGTGAGCAGGTCGGTGCCGGTGACGTGGCCCGCGAGCACGTCCGTCGTACGGCCGGGGCCGAGCGCCGCCTCCAGGGGCAGGCCGATCGCCGTTGCGTCGACACCGAGAAGGCGTTGCGCCTCGTCGTTCAGCAGCCGGATCCGGCCGCTCCGGTCGAGTGCGACGACGCCCTCCCGGATGCCGTGCAGCATCGCCTCGCGCTCGGCCAGCAGTGCCGCGATGTCGGAGAACGCCAGGTCGCGCGTCTGCCGCTGGACCCGGCGAGAGATCAGATACGCGGCGAGCGCGCCCACCGCGAGCGCGCCGCCCGCGTAGGCGAACAGGCCGGGGATCGCGTGGATCAGGCGGGCACGGACGCTGTCGTACTCGATGCCGACGGACACCGCGCCCACGATGGCCCCGTCAGCGTCCCTGAGGGGTACTTTCCCGCGCGCGGAGCGGCCGAGGGTACCGTCGTCGATCTCCATGACGTCCTGGCCCGCCAGAGCGTCGCTGGGGTCCGTCGAGACGACCTTCCCGATCCTGGCGCGGTCGGTGTGCGACCAGCGCACCCCGCGCATGTTCATGATCACGACGTACTCGGCGCCGCTCGCCCGCCGGATCCGTTCCGCCTCGGCCTGCACGGGACCGTCCGCGGTCGGCAGAGAGGTCCGCAGGTCCTCGGCGATCCGCGGCTGCGCGGCGGTCGTCTGCGCGATGGCGAGCGCGCGCCGCATCGCCTGGTCGTCGAGCTGATCGCTCAGCGGCGCCAGGAACAGCCCGGTGGCCAGCACCGCGACCCCGGCGGCGATCGCCACCTGCATCAGAAGCACCTGCGCGAAGACACGCCGGGGCAGTCCGAAGCGCAGACGGCGGGCGGGGGAGGTGGTGCTCATGGTTACGAACGGTACGGGCCGTTCCGCCGGAGTCCGTAGCCCTTGTGGCGCGGATCTCGTACGACAGCGCCGCTACCACTGCGGCCTGTCACGGCTTCTCTACGGAGAGGGGTGATGTCAGCCCTGAGGCGCGGGGAGTTCGCGTACGGCCGTCACGTCCATCCGGGCGGGTGAGCCGAGGGCACTCCCGCAGCTCTCCGGGCGCGGCGGCAGGGACGCGCCCTGTGCCACGGTGACGAGCCAGCGACGCCCGTCCGCATGCGCGACGGTCACCCCCCAGTGCGGCACGCCGTCCGCGCCGGGCTCCGATCCGATCACGTCGAGGACGCCCGCGCGGTGCTCCGCGATCGTGCGGCGCACCGCGAGCTCGGCCGCCTGCCCCGGACGGTCCCAGGCGGAGTTGCCACGGCAGCCTTCGACGAGGATCCGGTCCGAGCGAACGGCCTCCAGGATCTCCTTGACGCCGTCCGGTGTGGCTCGTCCGTAGGCGTAGCCGTGTGGCAGCACCAGAAGAGTGGGCGAGAAGCGGTGGCCCCCGAGGTGGGTGACCTCCCAGACGCCTTCCTCGCCGGTGGCGGCCAGTTCGGAGGCGAGCGGCCTGCCCAGAAGGGCGCAGCAGCGGTCACGCTTGCCGTTCGTGCAGACCAGGGCCAGGGGTGCGCCGAGGTGCGGTTCGCCGAAGCCGCCGTGGTCGCCTGCTCCCAGGGCGGGGAAATCGAGCGCGCACAGCTGCTCGGGGGAGTCGACCGTGGTGCCCCGCAACCAGGCGTTTCCCGGCCCCGTGTGGGCGATGTAGACCTGATGGCGGGTGGGGGCGTGACAGTCCGCGTGGCGGCCCGGGCGCCGGATCAGGGCGACGCGTACGCCGGTGCCTTCGGCCGCGGACTCCAGGGCCCGGCCCACCGCGGGGTCGAGGTGGCTGGAGGTCAGGGCCTTGGCGCCCCACGGGCCGGGCTGCTCGATCAGCAGCCAGGTCCGCGCGGTGGCCGCGGTCCCCGCGAGAGGTTCGTCAAGATCCCGCGAGGCGGTCGCGCACGTACTCACGCAGTGGAGCCTAACCTGACCTGCGGACCGGCCCTCGTCCAGAGGTCACGGCAGTGGCTGAGGCGGTCTCGCGCCTACGTAGTGGCCCGTCGGCCGCATACGGAGAGGACGCTCGCCGTACTCCTCCAGGGCGTGCGCGATCCAGCCCGCGGTGCGTGCCACGGCGAAGATCGTCTCGCCGGCCTCCGCAGGCATGCCGAACGACGTGGTGAGCACCGCGAGCGCCAGATCCACATTGGCGTGCAGGTCGGTGTGCCGGGCTGTGGTCGTCACCACCTCGCGCGCCGCCTTGAGGGCGGTTTCGGCCGCGGGCAGTCCTTCGAGGGCGGTGAACAGGGCCTGGGCCCGAGGGTCCTCGCCCTTGTAGAGGCGGTGGCCGAGGCCGGGGACACGGCGACCCGCCCGGAGTTCGTCCGCGACGACCGGTCCCGCGCTGCCGCGGTCCAGGACGTCCAGGAGGAGGCGGTGGGCCAGACCGCTCGCGGCTCCGTGCAGGGGGCCCTCCAGGACGCCCAGGCCCGCCGAGACGGCCGCGTAGGCGTGGGCGCGGGCCGAGGCGGCCACCCGCACGGCGAGGGTGGAGGCGGCCAGATCGTGGTCGACGAGCAGGCCGAGCGCCGTGTCCAGGACGCGGAGTGACGCCTCGTCGGGGAGCCGGGGGGAGAGGCGCCCCCACAGTCGCCGCGCGATGGGTTCGCCGTCGACGTACGTGGCGTTCCGGAGGGGCAACGTGGCCGCGAGCGTCGGGATGAGGGAGCGGGCGGCCCCGAGGACGGAGTCCTCGGAGAGGTCGTAGCGCAGCGGGTCGGCGGTGGCGGCCGCGACCGCAGCCACCCTCAGCCGGTCCACCGTGCTGCTGTGCTCGGGCAAGGCGCCGGCCGCTCGGCGGGCCGCCGACAGGGCCTCCTTGGGTGCGGAGAAGCGCGCGCCGGGGCGGAGTGCGCCGGTCCACAGCCACTCCGCGACCTCCTCGAAGGAGTGATGCGCGGCGAGCTCCGTCGCGTCGACCCCCCGGAAGAAGTACCGGTCCCGCTCGATGAGGGTGAGGCCGGTGCGCACGGACAGATCGGATCCGGCCGAACTCGGCGCACTTTCCCGCCTGTTGCGGTGCGCGAGCGCGTCCACCTCCGACGCGTCGAACGTGCTGCCGCGGCGCCCCTGCCCGCGGCGGCTCGTGAGCTGGCCGCGGCTCACGTAGGCGTAGACCGTCTCGGGCTTCACGCCCAGCCGTTCGGCGGTCTCGCGGGTGGTCAGTCGGCGGGCCTCCTGGGCCGCTGCCGGTTCTTGATCCCTCATGCGCGTCACCGTACCCATCGACTTGATATTGATTCAATCAATATTGACAGAGATTACGTCAAGAGTGGACAGTCGAATCAAGTTCAGGGAGGAAACATGCCGATCAACGGGACCACGTCCACCCCCGTCATCGACGTACCGCGCGGGCTCGCCGGCGTCGTCGTCAACGACACCGCGCTCGGGGACGTCAGGGGGCGTGAGGGCTTCTACCACTACCGCCAGTACTCCGCGGTCGAGCTCGCGCGGACCCGCAGCTTCGAGGACGTCTGGCACCTGATGATCCACGGCACGCTGCCGGACAAGGCGCGGTCCGAGGCGTTCGCGCGGCGGACCGCGACGATGCGCCGACTGCCCGACGAGGTGCGGGCGGCGTTGCCGGCGGTGGCCCGTGCCGGAGCGGTCTCGGGCCCGCTCGCCGGCTTGCGGACCGCGCTGTCGCTCTTCGGGGCGACGCGGGGATTCCGGCCCGTCTACGACATCGACGCCGAGCAGCGCAGGGAGGACACGCTGGCGGCCGCGGCGGTGGTGCCCACCATGCTCACGGCGCTGCACCGGCTCGGCGAGGGACTCGAACCCGTGGAGCCGCGTGAGGACCTCTCGTACGCGGCCAACTACCTCTACATGATGACGGGTTCGGAGCCGGAACCCGCACGTGCCCGGGCGGTCGAGCAATACCTGATCTCAACCATTGATCACGGATTCAATGCGTCAACCTTCACGGGGCGCGTCATCGCCTCGACCGGAGCGGATGTCGCGGCCTGCCTCGTGGGAGCCGTCGGGGCGCTGTCCGGACCGCTCCACGGCGGGGCGCCGAGCCGCGCCCTCGACACCCTGGACGCCATCGGCACCCCGGACCGCATCGACCCATGGATCCGTGAACGGGTCCTGGCGGGCGACCGGATCATGGGCTTCGGTCACCCTGTCTACCGCACGGAGGATCCGCGCTCGCGCATGCTGCGCGGCATCGCGGAGGGGTTCGGTGGACCGCTGGTGGAGTTCGCCGTCGAGGTGGAGCGGCGCGTGGAGGCGATCCTGGCCGAACTGAAGCCGGGCCGGGAACTACACACCAACGTGGAGTTCTATGCGGGCGTGGTCATGGAGCTGTGCGGCCTGCCGCGCACGATGTTCACCCCGACGTTCGCCGCGGCACGCGTCGTCGGCTGGAGTGCCAACATCCTTGAGCAGGCCCTGGATTCGAAAATCATCCGACCGGCGGCCCGGTACGTGGGTGCGGAACCGCCGGTGGTGGTGCCGACGCTCGACTGATCCGACCAGGGAGGGGCGGGCCGGGCCGGGCGCGGTCAGGCGTCGGGGATGTCCTTCTTGGCGCGCAGGATGGTTTCCCGGTTCACGATCACGATCCGCTCGTAGTCGGCGACCCCCGCGTCCGCCGGCAGCTCGCCCCTGAGGTCCTCGGTCGCCTCGGTGCCGATCACGGCGAAGTTCCCGTCGCTCAGCTCGAAGACGTCGGGGCAGGTGGCACCGGAACCGCTTCCGCGAGCGCTGGGGGGAACCCCGATGCGACGTACGATTTTCAACTGAACCGGTCTCTCTCGGGGCGTGCGGGAAGGGACGGGTTCACTACGTTGAGACAGTAGAGCTCCCTGGGGCGCGAGAATACCGACGAGCCCCACCCCAGGGCGAGTTGTACGCGTGAGACGTCATCAGTTCGGAGCAATCCGATCGGCGGGACGAACGTCGCGCCTCGCTGAGCCGACCGTTCATCAGTCGGTCGGCGGCTGCCCGACCACCCACCATTCCTCGGTGTCGGAGGCGGCGCCGATCTCCTGGAACAGAGCTTCGGCCATGAGGCCGATCTGGGCCTCGGTGGATGTCGGATCGAGGGAAGCGCGGTGTGGTCGGGTCACTTCCCAGTACTCCCGGATGTGCGGACTCTGGAAAAGTTCACGCAGGAGCCCGAAGAGTTCCCGTTGGTCGAACAGCCCGGACTCGTAGAGGTGGAAGGCGTTGACGTACCACAGGTTGGCGTACATGAACTGACGCCGCTTCTGGGGAGTGATGTCCTCGACACCGTAACTGTCGATCACCACCGCCAGCTCCGGATCGTCGATCGCCTTGCTCAGGAGCTCCCAGTGCATGCGCTGCTGATGGGCGCGGGCGAGGCGTCGGCGTTCTTCGGAGGCCGTTTTCGGGCCTGGGCCGAAGCGCTGCCACAGATGAGTCGCGGCGCACCCGGCCAGGGCGCCGACGACCGCGGCTGTCACGTTCCGGCTTGCCCAGTGACTCTTTGTGACCATGTCAACCCCCGATTCAGGCGACCGTGCGCCGGTCGTCGGTGAAGGGTCGACGGATGCGGGGACCGGCGAGCGGTGGGCGGCGCGCTTGCCGTCTCCCGGAGCGCCGAGCGGCTCTGGTCGGCTGGGAGGCGGAGAGGAGGCGCGCGGGGATGCTCAGGGAACGAAAACCGGCGCCATGTCCAACGTGTGCCCAAAGAGCGGCGTTAGCAATCGTTCACTTCGTGCGCTTTCCACGCGCTCGTATTCTGGGGCGGCCGTCATCCTTCGTACGAGAGTCGCCCCGTGAGAGAGGTCGCGTTGAGCAAGGCCAGCCCGCAGCAGATCCCCGTCGTCGTCCTCGCGGGCTTCCTCGGTTCGGGGAAGACCACGTTGCTCAACCACCTGCTGCACCACAGCGGGGGCACCCGCATCGGGGCGATCGTCAACGACTTCGGGTCGATCGAGATCGATGCCATGGCCGTCGCCGGTCAGTTGGGGGACTCCACCGTCTCGCTCGGCAACGGTTGTCTGTGCTGTGCCGTGGATGCCGGTGAACTCGACGTCTATCTCGACAAGTTGACTCGTCCCGTCAATGAACTGCATGCCATCGATGTCATCGTCATCGAGGCGAGCGGTATCGCGGAGCCGCAGGAGCTCGTCCGGATGGTCCTCGCCAGTGAGAACCCGCGAGTCGTCTACGGAGGCCTGGTGGAGGTCGTCGACGCCGCCGAGTTCGACGCGACACGGGAGAAGCACCCCGAGGTGCGGCGTCATCTGGCGCTCGCCGATCTCGTCGTCGTGAACAAGGCCGACCGCGTCGGTGACGGCGAGCGCGAGCGCGTCCTCGGCGTCGTCCGGGCCGACGCCGAGGGTGCCGCCGTCGTGGCGGCCTCCTACGCGCGGATCGACCCCGACCTGCTCTTCGACAGCCGACCGTCGACCGAGCGGATCGGGCAGCTCTCCTTCGACGACCTGCATCGCGATGACCCGCACCATGGTGACCTGCACCATGGTGACCTGCACCGTGGTGACCCGCACCGTGATGACCTTCATTCCGCGGGCAACCCGGAACATGCAGGGCATCTGCACGCCGTCTACGACAGCGTCGCCTTCACGTCCGACGTGCCCATGGATCCGCGCCGGCTGATGACCTTCCTCGACGGCCGGCCCGAAGGGCTCTATCGCATCAAGGGACATGTCGACTTCGGCACGGGAGACCCGGGCAACCGGTACGCCGTGCACGCCGTGGGGCGGTTCCTGCGGTTCTACCCGGAGCCGTGGCCCACGGGGGAGCGGCTGACGCAGCTCGTCCTCATCGGGGCCGGAATCGACGCCGAGGCACTCCACGAGGAGCTCGCCGCGTGCAGGAGCGAGCGGAGCGACGCCCCGCACCCCGCGGACGAGCGCGGCATGTGGGGCGTCCTGCGCTACGTCCAGGACAAGGGCGACCCTGCCCCGGACGCAGCGGACTACGACACCGCCGAGATCTAGACCGGGCCCGCGACGACCGAGACCGTCTTCGGGAGCGAGACCCCCGAGCCGTCACGGCGCGGGTCCATCTCCGGCAGCTCGGCGGGCATGCCGTTCTTCTGCGCCGCACGCGCGGGCACCGGGCCCGCCCACGCCAGGCTCAGACAGTCCTCGCCCTTCAGGAAGCGCTGGCAGCGCACACCACCGGTGGCGCGGCCCTTCCTCGGATACTGGTCGAACGGCGTCAGCTTGGCCGTCGTCTGGACCGAGTCGTCCAGCGTGCCGCGCGAGCCCGCCACGGTGAAGACCACCGCGTCGGCCGCCGGGTCGACCGCGGTGAACGAGATGACCTTCGCACCGGTCGCCAGCTTGATGCCCGCCATGCCGCCCGCCGGCCGACCCTGGGGCCGGACGATCGACGCCTGGAAGCGCAGCAGCTGGGCGTCGTCCGTGACGAAGACCAGATCCTCCTCGCCCGTGTGCAGCTCGACCGCGCCCACGATGCGGTCGCCGTCCTTCAGGGCGATGACTTCCAGCTCTTCCTTGTTGGACGGATAGTCCGGCACCACACGCTTCACGACACCCTGCTCCGTGCCGATCGCGAGCCCCGGGGAGGACTCGTCGAGCGTCGTGAGACACACGACCTGTTCGTCGGCCTCCAGGGAGGACAGGAACTCGGAGATCGCCGCACCCCCCGACAGATTCGGCGCGGTGGCCGTCGGCGGGAGCTGGGGCAGGTCGATCACGTTCAGTCGCAGCAGCCGTCCCGTCGACGTGACGGCGCCGATCTCGCCCCGCGCCGTCGCCGGCACCGCCGAGACGATCACATCGTGCTTGACGCGCTTGCCGTCGTCGTCCGTCGCGAAGGGCTCGTCCGACGCCGTGCGGGCCAGCAGGCCCGTCGAGGAGAGCAGCACACGGCACGGGTCGTCCGCGACCTGCAGCGGCACCGAGGCGACCGCGGTGCCCGCGGACTCCAGGAGCACCGTGCGCCGGTCGGTGCCGAACTTCTTGGCCACCGCCGCCAGTTCGGCCGAGACCATCTTGCGCAGCTCGGTGTCGGAGTCCAGGATGCCGGTCAGCTCGTCGATCTCGCCGTTGAGCTTGTCGCGCTCCGCCTCGAGCTCGATGCGGTCGAACTTGGTGAGCCGGCGCAGCGGCGTGTCGAGGATGTACTGCGTCTGGACCTCGGTCAGCGAGAAGCGCTCCATCAGGCGCTCCTTGGCCTGCGCACTGTTCTCACTGGAGCGGATCAGGCGGATGACCTCGTCGATGTCCAGAAGGGCGACGAGGAGACCCTCCACCAGGTGGAGGCGGTCCTGCTTCTTGCTGCGGCGGAACTCGCTGCGGCGGCGGACCACGTCGAAGCGGTGGTCCAGGTAGACCTCGAGCAGCTCCTTGAGGCCGAGCGTGAGCGGCTGACCGTCGACCAGCGCCACGTTGTTGATACCGAAGGACTCCTCCATCGGCGTCAGCTTGTAGAGCTGCTCCAGGACCGCCTCGGGCACGAAGCCGTTCTTGATCTCGATGACCAGGCGCAGGCCGTGCTCGCGGTCCGTGAGGTCCTTGACGTCGGCGATGCCCTGGAGCTTCTTCGAGCCGACCAGTTCCTTGATCTTCGCGATGACCTTCTCGGGGCCCACCGCGAACGGCAGCTCGGTGACGATCAGCCCCTTGCGACGCGCCGTCACCGCCTCCACCGCCACGGTCGCGCGGATCTTGAAGGTGCCCCGGCCCGACTCGTACGCGTCCCGGATGCCGGACAGACCGACGACCTTGCCGCCCGTGGGCAGGTCGGGTCCGGGGACGAACCTCATGAGCGTGTCGAGGTCGGCGCCCGGGTGCTTGATCAAGTGGCGCGCGGCGGCGATCACTTCGCCCAGGTTGTGCGGCGGCATGTTCGTCGCCATGCCGACCGCGATGCCGGACGTGCCGTTCACCAGCAGGTTCGGGTACGCCGCCGGGAGGACGACGGGCTCCTGCTCCTGGCCGTCGTAGTTCGGCGTGAAGTCGACCGTGTTCTCTTCGATCGACTCGGTCATGAGCGACGCGGCCGGGTCCATGCGGCACTCCGTGTACCGCATGGCCGCCGGGCGGTCGTCGTTGCCGAGCGAGCCGAAGTTCCCGTGGCCGTCCACCAGGGGGACCCGCATCGAGAAGGGCTGGGCCAGGCGCACCAGGGCGTCGTAGATCGACGTGTCGCCGTGGGGGTGCAACTTACCCATGACCTCGCCGACGACACGGGCGCACTTCACGTAGCCGCGCTCGGGGCGCAGGCCCATCTCGTTCATCTGGTAGACGATCCGCCGGTGGACGGGCTTCAGCCCGTCCCGCGCGTCGGGCAGGGCGCGCGAGTAGATGACCGAGTACGCGTACTCCAGGTAGGAGCCCTGCATTTCGTCGACCACGTCGATGTCGAGGATCTTCTCCTCGAAGTCGTCGGGCGGCGGGGTCTTCGTGCTGCGGCGGGCCATCGCTGCTGCGGCTCCTTCACCAACATGAACGGGTACATGAACGGGAACTGTCGCGGACCATTGTGGACCGCCCCACTGACAACGCCGATCGCGACCCGTCCATACCGGTGGGTCCGCGGCCGCCGCTGGGTGCTCGCACGCTACCCGCGCGGCGCCCCCGGCTCGAACCGCGCTTCGTTTCGACTCGACCCGCGAGGCGCTCCGCGCTCGCTCTCGGCGTAGCGCCGGCGGGAACTTCGCCAGGCGTCAGCACGCTTGCATACAGTGGCGGGACTGGTAGCAGTTCTGCGCGTTCACGCAGTTCTCCGCGATCGAAGGGACGTACATGCCCATGGGTCACACGGCCACGGCCGAGGCCGGCTCCGGCGGCCTGACAGCGACCGAACACCGGCTGGCCAACGGCCTGCGCGTGGTGCTCTCCGAGGACCACCTGACCCCGGTCGCCGCGGTCTGCCTCTGGTACGACGTCGGCTCGCGCCACGAGGTCAAGGGCCGTACGGGCCTGGCTCACCTTTTCGAGCACCTGATGTTCCAGGGCTCGAAGCAGGTGCCGGGCAACGGCCACTTCGAGCTGGTCCAGGGCGCCGGCGGCTCCCTCAACGGCACGACGAGCTTCGAGCGGACGAACTACTTCGAGACCATGCCCGCGCACCAGCTCGAGCTCGCGCTCTGGCTGGAGGCCGACCGCATGGGCTCCCTGCTCACGGCCCTCGACGACGAGTCGATGGAGAACCAGCGGGACGTCGTGAAGAACGAGCGCCGCCAGCGCTACGACAACGTTCCGTACGGCACCGCGTTCGAGAAGCTGACGGCCCTCATGTACCCCGAGGGCCACCCGTACCACCACACGCCCATCGGCTCCATGGCCGACCTGGACGCGGCCACCCTGGAAGACGCGCGGAACTTCTTCCGCACCTACTACGCGCCGAACAACGCGGTGCTGTCCGTGGTCGGCGACATCGACCCCGAGCAGACGCTCGCCTGGGTCGAGAAGTACTTCGGCTCCATCCCGGGCCACGACGGCAAGCCCGCCCCGCGCGACGGCGCCCTGCCCGAGGTCATCGGCGAGCAGGTCCGCGAGGTCGTCGAGGAGGACGTGCCGGCCCGCGCCCTGATGGCGGCCTACCGGCTGCCCCAGGACGGCACGCGCGCGTGCGACGCCGCCGACCTCGCCCTCACCGTCCTCGGCGGCGGCGAGTCCTCGCGCCTCTACAACCGCCTGGTGCGCCGGGACCGTACCGCCGTGGCCGCCGGTTTCGGCCTGCTGCGCCTGGCCGGTGCCCCCTCCCTCGGCTGGCTGGACGTGAAGACGTCCGGCGACGTGGAGGTGCCCGTCATCGAGGCCGCCGTGGACGAGGAACTCGCCCGGTTCGCCGACGAGGGGCCCACCGCCGAGGAAATGGAGCGGGCCCAGGCCCAGTTGGAGCGCGAGTGGCTCGACCGGCTGGGCACTGTTGCGGGCCGCGCCGACGAGCTGTGCCGCTACGCCGTCCTCTTCGGCGACCCGCAGCTCGCCCTCTCGGCCGTGCAGCGCGTCCTCGAGGTGAGCGCCGAGGAGGTCCAGGAGGTCGCCAAGGCCCGCCTGCGCCCCGACAACCGCTCGGTCCTCGTCTATGAGCCCACAGCGGCCGAGGACACCGACGAATCCGACGAGAGCGACCAGAGCGACGAGGAGGCGGGCCGGTGACCGAGCAGCTCGCGACCATGGACTTCCACCCCCGGCCGCAGGCGGGCGACGCCAGGCCGTGGGCCTTCCCGGCCCCGCAGCGCGGCGTGCTCGGCAACGGCCTCACGGTGCTGCGCTGCCACCGCCCCGGCCAGCAGGTCGTCGCCGTGGAGATCAACCTGGACGCGCCCCTGGACGCCGAGCCCGAGGGCCTCGACGGCGTCGCCACGATCATGGCGCGCGCCTTCAACGAGGGCACGGACAAGCACTCGGCGGAGGAGTTCGCGGCGGAACTGGAGCGCTGCGGCGCCACCATGGACGCGCACGCCGACCACCCCGGTGTCCGGGTCTCCCTCGAAGTGCCCGTCTCCCGCCTCCCGAAGGCGCTCGGCCTGCTGGCGGACGCCCTGCGCGCCCCCGCCTTCGCCGACAGCGAGATCGAGCGCCTGGTGCGCAACCGCCTGGACGAGATCCCGCACGAGAGCGCCAACCCGGCCCGTCGCGCCGCCAAGGAGCTCTCCAAGCAGCTGTTCCCCGCCACGGCGCGCATGTCGCGCCCGCGGCAGGGCACCGAGGAGACCGTCGCCGGCATCGACGCCGCCGCCGTACGCGCCTTCTACGAGCGGCACGTCCGCCCGGCCACCGCCACCGCCGTCGTGGTGGGCGACCTCTCCGGCGTCGACCTCGACACCCTCCTGAAGGACACGCTCGGCGCCTGGACCGGTGACACGGCGCAGCCGCGTCCGGTCCCGCCGGTCACCGCCGACGACACCAGCCGGGTCGTCATCGTGGACCGCCCCGGAGCCGTCCAGACGCAGCTGCTCATCGGCCGCATCGGCCCCGACAAGCACGACCGCGTGTGGGCCGCCCAGATCCTCGGCACGTACTGCCTCGGCGGCACGCTGACCTCCCGTCTGGACCGGGTGCTGCGCGAGGAGAAGGGCTACACCTACGGGGTGCGCTCCTTCGCCCAGGTGCTGCGCTCCACGGCGGACGGCACGGGGGCCGCGATGCTCGCCATCAGCGGCTCCGTCGACACGCCGAACACCGGACCGGCGCTCGACGACCTGTGGAAGGTGCTCCGCAAGCTGGCCGCCGAGGGTCTGACCGACGCCGAACGGGACACGGCGGTGCAGAACTTGGTGGGCGTGGCCCCGCTGAAGTTCGAGACCGCCGCCGCGGTCGCGGGCACGCTCGCCGACCAGGACGAGCAGCAGCTGCCCGAGGACTTCCAGGCCCAGCTGTACCGCCAACTGGCCTCCACGGGCACCGTGGAGGCCACCGCGGCCGTCGTGAGCGCCTTCCCTGCGGACCGTCTGGTGACGATCCTCGTGGGCGACGCCGCGCAGATCGAGGAGCCCGTCAAGGCCCTCGGCATCGGCGAGGTGACCGTCGTCGCAGGCTGACGCCGCCGGCTGACGACGCCACGCCCGGGCGGCAACGCCCGAAACGGGACGAAGCCCCGGAAGCCGCACAGGCCTCCGGGGCTTCGTGGCGTCACTCACGTTTCCCGCGGGCCGCGTTCGATTCACCCAGCACGTCACCGTGCGTCGTAAATGCCCGAATTGATGTAGAGGTTGCCCGTGTGCCCTGTGGCATGCGCTACAAAAGCCGGGATCCGTTTGTTGATTGAAAGATGTCCCGCTTAGCGTCGGTCCGGCTGTTCGCCACGTATGAGCCGCGCCCGCGGCCCCGGACAGTCATCGCCGAGTCCCCCACGGCGCGAGCCAGGGGAGCCGGGGACCCATCGCAGTCCCTGGGGTGAATCGGACGCTCTTCCCGTACGGGGAGGGGGCCCGTAGGAGACCTTCCTGCTCCGAACCCGTCAGCTAACCCGGTAGGCGAGAGGGAAGGAAAGGATCAGCCACTCCATGGCGTTCACCCGTGCCACCGGGAAGCATCGTCGTCCGAGCCGCCTCACGCGCACCACGGCGCAGGTCGCCGGCGTCGCGGCGCTCACCACGACCGGTGTCATCGGAGGCCTCGCCGCCCCCGCTCTCGCCGCCGACACCGCCGCGCCCGCCGACCAGAACGGTCTGACGCAGGCCATCGCGATCGGCGACACCCTGGCCGCCCAGATCGACGCCCAGGCGACCGCGCAGAAGAAGGCCGCCGACGAGGCCGCCGCGCAGAAGAAGGCCGAGGCCAAGCAGCGGGCCGAGGAAGCCAGGCGCGAGGCCGCCGAGAAGGCCGCGAAGGAGCGCGAGGCCAAGAAGCGCGCCGCCCGCGCGGCCGAGCGCAAGCGCCTCAACACCTACGTGGCGCCCATCTCCGGCTCGTACGTCTCGACCGCCTACAAGGCCTCCAGCGGCCTGTGGTCCTCCGGCAGCCACACCGGCATCGACTTCCACGCCGCCAGCGGCACGAGCGTCCACGCGGTCGGCTCCGGCACCGTCGTGGAGGCCGGCTGGGGCGGCGCCTACGGCAACAACATCGTGATCAAGATGAACGACGGCACGTACACCCAGTACGGCCACCTGTCGTCCATCGGCGTCTCCGTCGGGCAGAGCGTGACGCCCGGACAGCAGATAGGCCTCTCCGGCGCCACCGGCAACGTGACCGGCCCGCACCTCCACTTCGAGGCCCGTACGACGCCCGAGTACGGCTCGGACATCGACCCCGTCGCGTACCTCCGCTCGCACGGCGTCAACGTCTGACCCGACATCCGCAGCACCGCAAGAAAGCCCCGGCCGCGTGCCGGGGCTTTCGCGTTCCGGCGTTCCGTCGCACCTTCACCAGGTCCCCGCGTCATCGCTGTCCAAAAAATATCCCTGAATTCGGGGCTCCCGTCGGAAATTCGGGTGAGGTGGAATAGAGTCACTGGACGAGCGCGCGGAAATCGGTGCCGATCGCGCTTTCAGGGGCGTCCGCCGTCCGCGTTTCGCGGGGGCCGGGCGGAGAGCAAGGCGGAGGTCGGGGCATGCGCATTCCCGCGCACTCGGTATGCACGGCGATCCGCGACGACATCGTCGCGGGCGTGTACGAGCGCGGCAGCAGACTCACCGAGGAACTGCTCGCGCGCCGCTACGGAGTCTCGCGCGTCCCGGTCCGCGAGGCGCTGCGCACCTTGGAGGCGGAGGGCTTCGTCGTCACGCGCAGGCACGCGGGCGCGTGCGTGGCCGAGCCCACCGAGAGTGAGGCGGCCGACCTCCTGGAGATCCGCATGCTGCTCGAACCCCTGGGCGCCGCCCGCGCGGCGCAGCGTCGCACGGACGCTCACCTCAAGGTGCTGCGCGGCCTGGTCAGGCTGGGTCAGGAGCGCTCGAAGGAGGGGAGCGGCGAGGATCTGCGCTCGCTGGGGGCCTGGTTCCACGAGACGCTCGCCCAGGCCTCCGCCAGCCCCGGCCTCATCACCCTGCTCACCCAGGTCCGGCACAAGATCGCGTGGATGTACGCGGTCGAGACCCCCGAGCGGCCGGTCGACTCCTGGGCCGAGCACGGCGCGGTGGTCGACGCGGTGGCCCGTCGTGACGTCGAGCGCGCCCGCGCCCTGACGGCCGCGCACATCGCTCGCGAGGCGACGGTCCACCGGCTGCGCGTCCCCCGCGCGAGTGAACGCGTGAGGACTTCGCAACATGCCGTAAACACGACCGGGCTCCACCATTAACACGGCCGCCGTATACAAAGACGTACGGCATTCACGGAACGGTCCGTCCGGAATTTCCCCTGCCTGAATTCCGGTGGGGAATCAATCCGGTGAATCTTTCTGCGATGAATTGCCGTCGTGTTCTGGGCTCGGCAGCGGAAATGCTGACGGAAAAAGCAGAGCCGCGCGCTCCCGGAGGGAACGCGTGGCTCTGCTGTCGAGCGCCGTGCAGCCGGCGCTCAGCGATTTCAGACGGTCTCGGGAAGCTCGTCGAGGCCCTCGGCGACCAGCTTGGCCAGACGGTCGAGCGCGACGTCCGCGCCCTCGGCGTCGGAGGCGAGGACGATCTCCTCGCCACCCTGGGCGCCCAGGCCCAGCACGGCGAGCATGGAGGCGGCGTTGACGGGGTTGCCGTCGGCCTTGGCGATGGTCACGGGGACGCCGGAGGCCGTGGCCGCGCGGACGAAGATGGAAGCGGGGCGGGCGTGGAGACCCTCGGCCCAGCCGACGTTGACGCGGCGCTCAGCCATGTGATGCTGCCCTTCAGGTGACTCAAGGTTGTCTAGACCATTCTAAGCACACCGGGCTGCGGACCCGGATCCCCCGGGCGCACGGCCCTGCGGACCCCCTCAGCGTGCCCCCGGGCCGCCGGGCACGCGACCTGTACGACAGGCGCCACTTGTCGGTGGTCCGCCCTACTCTTGCCGCATGGAGACCCCGTCGGACCGGCACGCCTACCCCGCCCACTGGGAGGCCGACGTGGTGCTGCGCGACGGGGGCACCGCGCGGATCAGGCCCATCACCACCGACGACGCGGACCGGCTGACCAGCTTCTACGAGCAGGTGTCGGACGAGTCGAAGTACTACCGCTTCTTCGCCCCCTACCCCCGGCTGTCCGCGAAGGACGTGCACCGCTTCACCCATCACGACTACGTGGACCGGGTGGGTCTCGCCGCCACCGTGGGCGGCGAATTCATCGCGACCGTGCGCTACGACCGGATCGACGCGCACGGCCGGCCCGCCTCCGCGCCCGCGGACGAGGCCGAGGTCGCCTTCCTGGTGCAGGACGCCCATCAGGGGCGCGGCGTGGCCTCCGCCCTTCTGGAGCACATCGCGGCCGTCGCGCGCGAGCGCGGCATCCGCCGGTTCGCCGCCGAGGTGCTTCCCGCCAACACCAAGATGATCAAGGTCTTCACGGACGCCGGATACACCCAGAAGCGCAGCTTCGAGGACGGCGTCGTGCGCCTCGAGTTCGACCTGGAGCCCACCGAGGCCTCCCTGGCCGTGCAGCGCGCCCGTGAGCAGCGCGCCGAGGCCCGCTCCGTCCACCGCCTGCTCGCCCCCGGCTCCGTCGCCGTGATCGGCGTCGGACGCACCGCGGGAGGCGTCGGCCGCAGCGTCCTGCACAACCTGAAGGACGCCGGTTTCACCGGCCTCCTCTACGCGGTCAACAAGGCCTACCCGGAAGGCCTCACCGAGGCCGAGGGCGTTCCCGCCCACCGCTCCGTCCGCGACATCGACCCGGCCGTCCCCGTCGACCTGGCCGTCGTCGCCGTCCCCGCCCCCCAGGTGCCCGAAGTCGTCGCCGAATGCGGCGAGCGCGGCGTCCAGGGGATCGTCGTCCTGTCCGCCGGATACGCCGAGAGCGGCCCCGAAGGACGCGAGCGCCAGCGCGCCCTCGTCCGCCAGGCCCGCACCTACGGAATGCGCCTCGTCGGGCCGAACGCCTTCGGGATCGTCAACACCTCGCCCGACGTGCGGCTCAACGCCTCGCTCGCCCCCGAGATGCCCCGCCCCGGCCGCATCGGACTGTTCGCCCAGTCCGGCGCCATCGGCATCGCCCTCCTCTCCCGCCTGCACCGCCGGGGCGGCGGCGTCACGGGAGTCACCGGGGTCTCCACCTTCGTCTCCGCGGGCAACCGCGCGGACGTCTCCGGCAACGACGTCCTGCAGTACTGGTACGACGACCCCGACACCGACGTCGCCCTCATGTACCTCGAATCGATCGGCAACCCCCGCAAGTTCACCCGCCTCGCCCGCCGCACCGCCACCGCCAAGCCCCTCGTCGTCGTCCAGGGCGCCCGGCACAGCGGCGTCGCCCCCACCGGGCACACCGTCCGCGCCACCCGGCTGCCCTACGGCACGGTCTCCGCCCTCCTGCGCCAGGCCGGCGTCATCCGTGTCGACACCATCACCGAGCTCGTCGACACCGGCCTCCTCCTGGCCCGCCAGCCCCTGCCCGCCGGCCCGCGCGTCGCCATCCTCGGCAACTCGGAATCGCTCGGCCTGCTCACCTACGACGTGTGCCTCTCCGAAGGCCTGCGCCCCAAGACGCCCCGCGACCTGACCACCGCCGCCACGGCCGCCGACTTCCGCGCCGCGCTCGAAGCCGCGCTCGCCGACGACAAGACCGACTCCGTCGTCGTCACCGCGATGCCCGCCGTGGGGGAGGACATCACCGGCGACGCCGAGCTCGCGGCCGCCCTGAGCGCCGCCGCGGCCACCGTGCCCGCCAAGCCGGTCCTCGTCGTGCACGTCGAGCTCGGCGGCCTCGCCGAAGCCCTCTCCCGCGCCGTCAGCACCGGACCGAACGCACCCGACAACCAGGCACCCCGCCCGGCACCCAGCGCCGCGCAGGCCCCGGCCGACGCCGCCCCCCGCCTGATCCCCGCCTACCCGGCCGCCGAGCGCGCCGTCCACGCACTCTCCGAAGTGGTCAAGTACGCCCAATGGCGGCGCGATGCCGCCGAGCCCGGCAAGGTCCCCGAGTACGAGGACATCGACGAGGCCGGGGCCGCCGCCCTGATCGCCGCCGCGCTCGCCGCCGACGACGACCCGCGCGGGGCCGAGCTCACCCCGGAGGACACCCGCGTCCTCCTCGCCCACTACGGGATCACCGTGCGTCAGACGATTCCGGCCCCCGACGCCGACCAGGCGGCACAGGCCGCCGCCGCGCTCGGCTACCCGGTCGCGCTCAAGACCACCGCCCCGCACCTGCGCCACCGCGCCGACCTCGGCGGCGTCCGCCTCGACCTCGCCGACGAGCGCGAACTGCGCCGCGCCTACGAAGAGCTCACCGACCGCCTCGGCAAACCGGCCGAGCTGCGTCCCGTGATCCAGGCGATGGCACCGCGCGGCGTCGACACCGTCGTCCGCGCCGTCATCGACCCCGCGGCCGGCGCCGTCCTCTCGTTCGGCCTCGCCGGGGCGCCTTCCGAGCTGCTCGGCGACACGGCGCACCGCCTGATCCCCGTCACCGACAAGGACGCCCAGGCCATCGTCCGCTCGATCAAGACGTCCCCGATCCTGTTCGGCTGGCGCGGCGCCGCCCCCGTGGACACGCCCGCCCTGGAAGAGGTGCTCCAGCGCGTCTCGCGACTCGTCGACGACCATCCCGAGGTCGTGGCGGTCGCCCTCGAACCGGTCGTGGTCGCCCAGGACGGCGTCACCGTCCTCGGCGCTTCCGTCCGCCTCGCGCCGCCACCCGCCCGCGACGACCTCGGCCCCCGCACCCTGCCCGCCGCCTTCTGACCCGGCCACGGGCGGGCCGGAGCCCCGCGAGCGTTGTCCACAGGCGCACCGGAGGCCTCTTGGCGGGCCTTAGGATGGAGGGCATGGCCAAGACCAGTACGACGACCCAAGGGCTGCGCGCGGCGATCGAGCGCAGCGGCTACTACCCGGCCCTCGTGGCCGAGGCGGTCGAGGCCGCGGTGGGCGGCGAGGCGATCTCGTCGTACCTCGTGCACCAGGAGACCACGTTCGACGCGAACGAGGTGCGCCGTCATGTCACCGTCCTGGTCCTGACCGACACCCGCTTCATCGTCAGCCACACCGACGAGCAGGCCGCCGACAGCACCTCCCCGACGCCCTACGCGACCACCTCCACCGAGTCCGTCAAGATCGGCCGGATCTCCTCGGTCGTCCTCAGCCGCGTCGTGGCGAACCCGGAGAAGTACGTCCCGGGCACCCTGCCCCGCGAGGTCGTCCTGACCATCGGCTGGGGCGCCGTCGCCCGCATCGACCTGGAGCCCGCCGCCTGCGGCGACCCGAACTGCGAGGCGGACCACGGCTACACGGGCAGCTCCACCGCGGACGACCTCAGCCTGCGCGTCAGCGAGGCCGGCGACGGCCCGGAGACGGTGCGCCAGGCCCTGACCTTCGCCCAGTCCCTCTCCGAGGCGACAGCGGACGCGGGACGCCGATGACCCAGGCCGCCTGGGACGACGTAGAGCCCCTGCCCGTCCACACCGCTCCCGTCCCGGCGTACGGCACCGGCTCACTCGCTGATCTGCTGCCGACCCTCGGCTCCCACCTCGGCGTTCCCGGCTGCACCGCGGCGATCCCCGAGCTAGCCCCGGCCGACCGCGCCTGCGTCTTCCTCATCGACGGCCTCGGCTGGCGCCAGCTCCAGGAGCACCCCGACGAGGCACCGTTCCTCAGTTCGCTGATGGCGTCCTCGCGCGGCGGCACCGGCCGCCCGATCACCGCGGGCTACCCGGCCACCACCGCGACCTCCCTCGCCTCGGTCGGCACCGGCCTGCCCCCCGGCGCCCACGGCCTGCCCGGCTACACGGTGCGCAACCCGGACACCGGCGAGCTCATGAACCAGCTTCGCTGGAACCCGTGGACGAAGCCGCAGACCTGGCAGCCGTACCCGACCGTCTTCCAGCGCGCCCACGACGCCGGAGTGCACACCGCGCAGGTCTCGGCGCCCGCCTTCGAGTCGACGCCGCTCACCAAGATCGCGCTCAGCGGCGGCACCTTCCACGGCCGCCTCTCCGGCGAGGACCGCATGGACCTGGCCGCCGAGCAGCTGGCGGCGGGCGACCGCTCGCTCGTCTACACGTACTACAGCGAGGTCGACGGCAAGGGTCACCGCTTCGGCGTCGACTCCGACGCCTGGCGCGGCCAGCTCATGTACGTCGACCGGCTCGCCCAGCGCCTCGCCGAGCAACTGCCGCCCCGCAGCGCCCTGTACGTCACCGCCGACCACGGAATGATCGACATCCCCTTCGACGAGCAGTCCCGCATCGACTTCGACGAGGACTGGGAGCTGCGCGCCGGAGTCGCCCTGCTGGGCGGCGAGGGCCGCGCACGCCACGTCTACGCGGTCCCGGGCGCCCAGGGCGACGTCCTCGCCGTCTGGCGCGAGGTCCTCGGCGAGCAGTTCTGGATCGCGAGCCGCGACGAGGCGATCGCCGCAGGCTGGTTCGGTCCACAGATTGATCAACGGGTGTACGAGCGCCTCGGCGACGTGATCGCGGCCGCCCGCGACGACGTCGTCATCATCGCGTCCGAGAACGAGCCGAACGAGTCGAAGATGGTCGGCAACCACGGCTCCATGACCGAGGCCGAGCAGCTCGTGCCCCTCATCGAAGTACGTTCCTGAACGCGCCCCGCCCGCCCGACCGCTCCCCGAGCTCTCCCTGAACTCCCCCTGAAAGGTGCTCACTTCCCCATGCCCGAGCTGGTGTTCTTCTCCGGAACGATGGACTGCGGAAAGAGCACCCTGGCTCTGCAGATCGAGCACAACCGCTCCGCGCGCGGCCTCCAGGGCATGATCTTCACCCGCGACGACCGGGCCGGTGAGGGCAAGCTCTCCTCACGCCTCGGCCTGGTCACCGACGCCGTGGAGGTCGCCGACGACCTCGACGTGTACGCGTACGTCGTCGAGCACCTCTCCCAGGGCGGCAGGGTCGACTATGTGATCGCCGACGAGGCCCAGTTCCTCGCGCCCGGCCAGATCGACCAGCTCGCCCGCGTCGTCGACGACCTGGACCTGGACGTCTACGCCTTCGGGATCACCACGGACTTCCGCTCCAAGCTGTTCCCCGGCTCGCAGCGCCTGGTCGAACTCGCCGACCGCGTCGAGGTGTTGCAGGTCGAGGCGCTCTGCTGGTGCGGTGCCCGCGCCACGCACAACGCGCGCACCATCAACGGCGAGATGGTGGTGGAGGGCGCCCAGGTCGTCGTCGGCGACGTCAATCACGCCGAGGACGAGATCGGCTACGAGGTGCTCTGCCGACGCCACCACCGGCGCCGGATGACCGCCGCCTCCACCCGCGCGGGAGCTCTCTCCCCGGACGTGCTGCCGGTCGCCGCCGACTGAACGGCGGGGCGCGCTACCGGTTGCTCTCCCGCGACGCCACGAGCGCGAACCGCGCGCCCTCCGGGTCCGCCACCGTGGCCACCCGCCCGTGCGCGCCGTCCCGGGGCGCCCGGACCACGTGCCCGCCCAGATCGGCCACCCGCTCGACGGCCTCGTCCACGTCCGCGACCTCGAAGTACGTCATCCAGTGCGGCCCGCGATCCCGGGGGAGCGCGTGGCCGACGCCCTGAACGGACGCCACGGGGCGATCCTCCAGACACAGCGTCAGGTAGTCGAAGTCGGCCGAGATCACGGCCTCTTCGGTGTACCCGAACACCGCCTGGTAGAACTTCGCGACGCCCGCCGTCTCCCGCGTCACCAGCTCGTTCCACGCCACCGTGCCCGGCACCCCGGTCAGCCCCGTGCCCAGATGCGCCGCGGCCTGCCAGATGCCGAACACCGCGCCTTCCGGATCGGAGCCGATCGCCATCCGGCCCGCCTCCCCGGCGTCCAGGGGCCCCACGCCGACGGTGCCGCCGCAGTGCCGCACCGACTCGGCGGTCGCGTCCGCGTCGTCCGAGGCCAGATAGGGCGTCCAGGCGACGGGGAGCTGCCGGTCGGGCGGCAGCTGACCGATCCCGGCCACCTCCTTGCCGTCGAGCAGCGCCCGCACGTACGGGCCGAGCTGCTCGGGGCCCGGCCTGAACTCCCAGCCGAACAGCGCCCCGTAGAACTCCTGGGTCGCCGCCATGTCGTGCACCATCAGGCTCACCCAGCAGGGGGTGCCAGGCACGTGCCGGGCCGCTGCCTCGGTCATCGTCACTCTCTCCTCTGATGGCGGCACTCCGTGCCGCACGGAGCTCCCGGACCACGCCGGAACCGCCGGGTCCACGCCCAGGGTGCCCGCATTCGGGTCGCGCAGTCGTCACGGCGCCACATACCGGCCGTGACCGGCCGGTGAACGCTCGGTAGTCGATCGAGCACGCTAGCCGAACGTTGCCGCTCGGGCCAGCCCATGAGCAAGGATGGCCTCCATGAATGCCATCATCACCGCATCCGAACTCGCGAGCGACTTGGCGGCGGGGAACCCGCCCGTCCTGCTCGACGTCCGTTGGCAGCTGAGCACCGCCAAGGCCGCCGGCGAGCCCGCCTTCGACGGCCGCGCCGCGTACCGCGCGGGTCACATCCCGGGGGCCGTCTACATCGATCTCGACGCGGAACTGGCAGGTCGCGCGGGGGAGAGCGGTCGCCACCCGCTGCCCGACACGGAGGCGTTCGGCGCCACGATGCGGGCCGCCGGTGTCTCGGCGGACCGGGACGTGGTCGTGTACGACGGCGGCCAGGGCTGGGCGGCGGCCCGCGCCTGGTGGATGCTGCGCTGGACCGGGCACCCCTCCGTGCGGGTCCTGGACGGCGGCCTCGCGGCCTGGGACGGGCCCCTGGAGACGTCCGAACCGGCCCCGCGGCCCGGCACCTTCGCCCCTGCACCGGGTGCCAAGGGCCTCCTCGACGCGGACGACGCCGCCGCGCTGGCCCGCTCGGGGCTCCTCCTGGACGCGCGGGCGGCCGAGCGCTACCGCGGCGACGTGGAGCCCCTCGACCGGGTCGGTGGCCACATCCCGGGCGCGGTGTCGGCGCCGACCACGGAGAACGTCGCGCAGGACGGCCGGTTCCGCCCGGCGGCCGAGCTCGCCGAGCGTTTCAAGTCCCTTGGCGCGACCGGTGATCCGGACCAGGTCGGCGTGTACTGCGGTTCCGGCGTCTCCGGCGCCCACCAGGTGCTCGCGCTGGCCGTGGCGGGCATCGACGCGCAGCTCTACGTGGGTTCCTGGTCGGAGTGGTCCTCGGACACGTCCCGTCCAGTGGCGACGGGTCCCGATCCCCAGTGACGACCGTGCGGTGAGACGCCGTCGGGGCCCGCGCCGAGCGATCGGCGCGGGCCCCGACGGCGTCGTCCGCCTGGTCAGTCCTGCTTCTTGCGACGCGTCCCGAAGACGATCTCGTCCCAACTCGGCACCGCGGCACGGCGACCCGGACGCACCCCGTCGGCCTCGGCCTGGCGGTCCGTGGTCCCGGTGAGCCGGTCCCGGTGTCCCGCCACACTGCGCGGCATCAGGATGTCCGCGTACGCGGATCCCGCACCGGCCGACGCGGCGGGCGCCGGCGGCTCCTCCACGGCCTCGGCGGCCGCGGGCGGCTCCGGCTCCTCCAGCGGCGGCTCGGGAGCCGCCGACGGACGCTCCGGCAGCACGAGGTCGCCGCGGTAACTGGGCACGGCTTCCAGCAGGCTGGTCAGCGAGTCGCGCTCCGAGGAGGAGGACGACGCGATCGCCGGCAGGTTCTCCTCGGGGGAGGGCTCCGGCGGTGTCGGGCGCTCCAACTGCCGGTCCAGGGCCCGGTCCAGCGGACGGTCCCGGGGCAGCCGGGCGATCCGCGGCACGAACGGGAACGTGGGTTCGGGCGCACCGATGTCGTCGGACTCGCCGATCAGCGAGCGCGCCTCGTCGTCCACGGCCTGGACGAGCCGGCGCGGCGGGTCGTAGGTCCAGCTCGCCGAGTGCGGCTCACCCGCGACGCGGTAGACGAGCAGGACCTCCCAGGTCCCGTCGTCGCGGCGCCACGAGTCCCACTGGACGGTCTCCTTGTCGGCGCCGCGCAGCAGGAGTCGCTCCTGCACCGCCTCGCCGAGCTGGGGGCCGGTGTTCTCGCCGGGACGGCGCACGGGAGTCTTCCTGGCCCGCTCGGCCATGAAGGCACGCTCCGCGAGCACGGGGCCCTCGAAACGGCGAACACGGTCGACGGGGATGCCCGCGAGCTGGGCGACCTCCTCGGCGGAGGCACCGGCACGTATACGCGCCTGAATGTCGCGGGGGCGGAGATGGCTCTCCACCTCGATCTCGATCTGGCCGAGGCGCGGACGGTCGCCGCGTACCGCGGCCCGGAGGCGCTCGTCGATCGGAAGCGTGTACTCCGTGCTGTCCGCAGCCTTCAGCACCAGCCGTGTGCCGTCGTTAGAGACGGCCACGACACGCAGTTCGGGCATGGGGACCTCCCGGGTGGTGCCTGCCGACGTCACGTGCGTCGCTGCTTCCGCTAGTCGAGTGTGGCCTGCCCGGGTGCAGCCTGCCACAACCTTGCTGAGTTGCCCGGCGTGTCGGGCACGGGCCCAGGATCGCCGTTATGGCACGGTTACCTGTTCGCAACGCTAAGTGACCGAAGTCGTCACCCTGTGCAACGAGCCCCCTCCTGACGGCCCTGGAAGGCCTCGGGCACCCTGGCGGGAGACCGGGCCCAAGGCTCGCAACAGTACTCCATTCGGGCCACTCACGTGGATCGGCACGCCGCCGAACTTCTCACAGGGGAGGGGAGTTGGGTACGGGGCCCCGGTACCGGAAGGGCGATTCGTGAGGGATCCGCGTGGCGTGCTTCACGAAATCTGCAGAACCGGAACTGTGCTCTTCGTCCATACGTCCCCTTGTCGTGCGGCACAAGAAGTTCGCGTAGCCTCGAGGGCTTCCTGTGTATTGGGTGATATGTCGAGAAAGGCAGGCAAGGTCCACAGATGGGCGAGAAGCCGGAGAACTCCAAAGACGGTCAGGACGAGGTCAAGGAGAAGAAGCGGCTGGATCTGAGCGTGCCTCAGGTGGCGGGCAGTGCGGTCGCCGCCGTCGTGGCCGCGAAACTCGCCTCCAGCTTCGGTGTCTACGGGACGATCCTCGGCGCCGGTGTCGTGAGTGCCCTCGCGACCTGCGGAGGCACCGTCTTCCAGCACTTCTTCAAGCGGACCGGCGAGCAGATACGTGACGCGGCGGTCCAGACGAAGCCGAAGGGCCGTCAGATCCCCGTCACGGCGGAAGGGCGACCGGTGCCCCGGACCTTCCGCTCCGACGCCTCCATGGACGCGACGCAGGTCATGGCCCCCACGAAGGCCGTCGCGACCGGCGTCCCGCAGCCCGCCACCGGTGCGCTGCCCACCACCACGACCTGGGGCCGCCCGTCCGGCACGGACGACGACGCCTGGCCGGCCGACGAGGACGGCACGCAGCTCCTCGACACCGGAGCCGTGGTGGACCCGCTGCCCGACGACCCCGAGAGCGACCCGGAGCGGACCCGCCTGCTCGGCACGGCCGACCCGGAGCGGACCCGGCTGCTGCGCCAGGGCCCCGTCGACGAGGCGACCCGTCTGCTCCGGACCGCGTCCGTCGAGGTGGATCTCGCCGGGGGCGGCGACGAGTTCACCGAGGGGACCGTGCACCGGTCCCGTGTCAAGAGCTGGAAGCGGCCGTTGATCGCCGCCGCACTCGTGTTCGGCGTCACCATGGGCGGCATCACCACGTACGAGCTCGTCTCCGGCCACAGTTTCAACGGGGACAGCGGGAGCACCACGTTCCGCGACGCCTTCAGCGGCCACGGCACGTCGTCCGGCGACGACGCGCCCGCGCCCGGCACCTCGACGCGGCCCTCCGACGACAGCAGCTCCGGCACAGGAGACCGCACGCGGCAGCAGGACGGCGGGGCGGCCCAGGACGGCACGGCCACCCCGACGCCGAGCGGCAGCACCGGCAAGGGCAGCGGCACGGGCCCGGAAACCGGAACCGGCACGGGCACCGGCTCGGGCGACGACTCCGGTACGGACCCGGGGGCGGGCTCCGGCGACGGGGGTGCCTCCACGAGCCCGACGCCCACCCCCACCCCGTCGCAGAGCGCGGGTTCCGGTACGGGCGACGAGGGGTCGGCGACCGGAGCCGCAGAGGGCGCCGGGGGACAGCCGGCCGCCCAGTGAGGGGCGGCCGTCGTCGTCAGTCGCCCAGGACCCGGCGCAGGTAGGCGTTGCCGAACAGGCGGTCCGGGTCGAGCCGGTCGCGCAGCGCCGTGAACTCACCGAAGCGCGGGTAGGCCGACGCGAAGTACTCGGCGTCGCGCGTGTGCACCTTGCCCCAGTGCGGGCGCCCCTCATGGGCCGTGAAGATCTGCTCGGCGGCCGTGAAGTACCGCTGGTACGGGGTGCCCTTGTACATGTGGACCGCGATGTACGCACTGTCCCGGCCGGACGCCGTGGACAGCGTGATGTCGTCGGCCGGGGCCGTGCGCACCTCGACGGGGAAGCTGATGCGCAGGTTCGAGCGGTCCACCATGGACTTCAGCTCGCGCAGCGTGTCCACCAGGGCCGCGCGCGGAACCGCGTACTCCATCTCCACGAAGCGAACGCGGCGCGGGGATGTGAAGACCTTGTAGGGGATGTCCGTGTACGTCCGGGCCGACAGGGCCTTGCTGGAGATCTTGGCGATCGTCGGGATCGTGGCGGGCACGGCGCGGCCGATCGAATTGACCACCTGGAACATGCCGTTGGACAGCAGCTCGTCCTCGATGAAGCCGCTGACCTTCGAGACCGGGGCCTCGGGGCCCGCGCTGCGGTTGTTGCGCTTGGTGTTGCAGCTGCCGGTGTGCGGGAACCAGTAGAACTCGAAGTGCTCGTTCTCCGCGTGGAGCTCGTCGAAGTCGGCGAGGACGCGGTCGAAGGCCATCGGCTCCTCGCGCGCGGTGAGCAGGAAGACCGGCTCCACGGCGAAGGTGATGGCCGTCACGATGCCGAGCGCGCCGATGCCGATCCGGGCGGCCGCGAAGACCTCCGGGTTCTCCTTCTCGGAGCACGTCAGCAGTTCGCCGCTCGCCGTGACCAGCTCGAGGCCCTTGATCTGAGCCGAGATCGAGGCCGAGTCACGGCCGGTGCCGTGCGTGCCGGTGCTGGTCGCCCCGGAGACGGTCTGCTCCATGATGTCGCCCATGTTCGTGAGCGACAGGCCCTCGCGGGCCAGGGCCATATTGAGTCTCTTGAGCGGAGTGCCGGCCTCGACCGTGACGGTGCCGTTCTCCCGGTCGATGCTGCGGATGCCCGTCAACAGTTGAGGGCGGATCAACACCCCGTCCGTCGCGGCTGCCGCCGTGAACGAGTGGCCGGTACCGACGGCCTTCACCTTCAGGCCGTCGTCGGCGGCCCTGCGCACGGCCGCGGTCAGTTCCTCGACCGAGGCGGGCGTCACCTCGCGCACGGGGCGGGAGACCACGTTCCCCGCCCAGTTACGCCACGCTTCGCCGCTCTTCGTGCTGCCCGTCTGCGCCGTGCTCATCGGAAGTCCCTCCCCGCTGCGGAACCGGCTGCTGCAGCCGGCGATAGCCGAGGAGCGCGACCACGACCGCGACGACACCGGAGGCTCCCGGCACCCCGTACCCGGCCTTCGCACCGGCGGCGTCGATCACCCAGCCGGCCACGGAGGAACCGAGCGCGACACCGACCGCGAGTCCGGTGCTCACCCAGGTCATGCCCTCGGTCAGTTTCGCGCGTGGTACGTGCTGTTCGACGAGGGCCATCGTCGTGATCATCGTCGGTGCGACGGACAGGCCCGCAACGAAGAGCGCCACGGCCAGGAACGGCAGGCCCCCGACCAGTTGGAGGGGGATCATACTCACGGCCATCGCGACGACTCCCACCAGCCACCTGCGGGCGGGAGCCCCCTTGAAGTGCAGCAGCCCGAAGAGGGCGCCCGCGAGACACGACCCGGCCGCGTACAGGGCGAGCACGACACTGGCCATCGCCTTGTGCCCGCGCTCCTCGGCGAAGGCCACCGTCACCACGTCGACCGCCCCGAAGATCGCGCCCGTCGCCACGAAGGTGGCCACCAGCACCTGAAGCCCGCCCGCGCGGAGCGCCGAACCGCTGGTGTGCTGCTCGCGCGGGTGCGGAGTGGGCTCGGTGGCCTGCTGGGCCGTCAGCCAGAAGACCCCCACGGCGAGGAAGCCGGCCGCCAGGAGGGGGCCCGCCTCCGGGAACCAGGCGGTGGACAGACCGATCGAGATGATCGGCCCGAAGATGAAGCACACCTCGTCGATGACCGACTCGAACGAGTACGCGGTGTGCAGCTGCCGCGGCGCCTCCGAGTACAGCGCCGCCCACCGGGCGCGGATCATCGACCCGACGCTCGGTACACAGCCGATGAACGCGCAGCTCACGAAGAGCGTCCAGTCCGGCGCCGCGTACTTGGCACACAGCAGGAGCGCGGCAGCCGCCACCAGGGACACCAGCGTGACCGGGCGCAGCACACGGCGCTGCCCGTGCCGGTCGACGAGCCGTGAGATCTGCGGACCGATGGCCGCCGCCGACAGCGCGACGGTCGCCGACAGGGCGCCCGCGAGCCCGTAACGCCCGGTCAGCTGCGAGATCATCGTGACGATCCCGATGCCCATCATCGACAGGGGCATCCGGCCCAGGAACCCGGCCACCGAGAAGCTCTTGGTGCCGGGCAGGGCGAAAATGGCGCGGTACGGGCTGGGCAACTCGACTCCGGTCAGGCGTCGTCCAGGCACACCGGAGCGCGGCTCGGCGGGGCCGGACGTAAGGGGTAAGGCGTAAGTGCAGCTGATACAGCTTACGCGTGTCACGGGGCGGTGGCATGGCGGTTCCCCGCCTGTCGGTGGCGGGTGGCAGGATCGAAGACATGCCAGACGCGCACGCTGCCACCCCGGACGCCCGCCCCTACGACGCCTTGCTGCTGCTCTCCTTCGGCGGCCCCGAAGGCCCTGACGACGTCGTCCCGTTCCTGGAGAACGTGACGAAGGGCCGGGGCATCCCCAAGGAGCGGCTCAAGGAGGTCGGACAGCACTACTTCCGGTTCGGCGGCGTCAGCCCCATCAACGAGCAGAACAGGGCCCTGCTCGACGCCCTGCGCAAGGACTTCGCGGACCACGGCCTGGACCTCCCGGTGTACTGGGGGAACAGGAACTGGTCGCCCTACCTGACCGATGTCCTGCGCGACATGGTCACCGCCGGGCACCGCCGTATCCTCGTCCTGGCCACCAGTGCGTACGCCTCGTACTCGGGCTGCCGCCAGTACCGGGAGAACCTGGCGGACGCGCTCGCCACCCTGGAGGCCGAGGGCCGGGAGCTGCCGCGCGTCGACAAGCTGCGGCACTACTTCAACCACCCGGGCTTCGTCCGCCCCATGGTGGACGGCGTCCTGAAGTCGCTCGCCGACCTGCCCGACGACGTGCGAGACGGCGCCCACATCGCGTTCACCACGCACTCCATCCCCACCGCCGCGGCCGACACCTCGGGCACCGTCGAGGACCACGGCGACGGCGGCGCGTACGTGAAGCAGCACCTCGACGTCGCGCGGCTGATCGCCGACGCCGTGCGCGAGGAGACCGGCGTCGACCACCCCTGGCAGCTCGTCTACCAGTCGCGCTCCGGCTCCCCGAGCATCCCCTGGCTCGAGCCCGACATCTGCGACCACCTGGAGGAGCGGCACGGGGCCGGGGTCCCGGCCGTCGTCATGGCCCCCATCGGGTTCGTCTCGGACCACATGGAGGTCCTCTACGACCTCGACACCGAAGCCACCGCCAAGGCCGCCGAGCTCGGCCTGCCGGTGCGCCGCTCCGCCACCGTGGGCGCCGACCCCCGCTTCGCCGCCGCCGTGCGGGACCTGGTCCTGGAGCGGGCCGCCTCGGAGAACGACCGGAAGGTCACCCCCTGCGCCCTCGGCGCGCTGGGCCCGAGCCACGACCTGTGCCCCGTGGGCTGCTGCCCGGCCCGCACCCCCAAGCCCGCCGCCGCGGGCGCCGACAGCCCGTACGCGTAAGGACGGCCACGTGACCGACGACAGTGCCCCCGAGGGCCTCACCGCAGAACTGCTCGACGTAGCCCTGGAGGCGGCCGCCCGCGCGGGGGTCTTCCTGCGCGAGGGCCGACCCGCCGACCTCGGCGTCGCCGCCACCAAGACCAGCGCCGTCGACGTCGTCACCGAGATGGACATCGCGTCCGAGAAGCTGATCACGGACTACCTCGCCGAGCGCCGCCCCGACGACGGCGTGCTCGGCGAGGAGGGCGCCGCCACCCAGGGCACCAGCGGTGTCGAATGGGTGATCGACCCCATCGACGGCACGGTCAACTACCTGTACGGGCGCCCCGACTGGTCCGTCTCCATCGCCGCCCGCAAGGACGGCGAGACCGTCGTCGGCGTCGTCGCCGCACCCCTGCGCGGCGAGACCTACCGCGCGGTCCTCGGCGAGGGCGCGTACGTCAACGACCGGCCCGCCCACGCGCGCGTGGCGCCCTCCTTCGAGCAGGCCCTGGTCGGCACCGGCTTCGGCTACCTGGAGTCGCGCCGCGTCCACCAGGCCGACGTCGTACGGCAGTTGATCCCCCGTGTGCGCGACATCCGGCGCGGCGGCTCCGCGGCGATCGACCTCTGCGACGTCGCCACGGGTCGGCTCGACGCGTACTACGAGCGCGGGCTGAACCCCTGGGACTACGCCGCCGGCGAGCTCATCGCGCGCGAGGCGGGCGCGCTCACGGGCGGCCGCCCGGGCGTTCCCGTGTCGCCCGAGCTCACGATCGCCGCGCCCCCCGGCCTCTTCGAGCCGCTCCAGGCCTGGCTGGAAGAGCTCGGCGCCTGGCACGACTGAGCGAGCGGCTCACAGGACACACGTGAGGGCCCCGGCGCCCGCCTGGATCGAACCAGGCGCCGGGGCCCTCACGCGTGCTCACTGCGTTCACTGCGAAGCGCTGACGCTCAGGCGTGGATCTCCACGCCGTGCTCGGCGGCGAGACGACGCAGGTCGTCCAGCTCGCCCTGCTCGACCTCGGCGAGGAAGTCGTCGCCGGTCTCGCGCGCCCGCGTCAGGTCGGTCTCGGCCGCCCTTATGCGCTGCAGAAGCCCTGCGGTGAATGCGTCCATGGTTGCGCCCCCTCGTCCTGGGTCGTGGGTCGGTGGCACGGGGGTGTGCCCGGTGGAAGGGGCGATCACGTCTCGAACGGCCTTACGGGAAACGGCTCGTGGCATGCCACATACAAAGCGTGATCGCGGGTGTAAACCCGTCCTCCCCGTGCTTCCTCCCGCGGAAACCTCAACCTCACGAGAAAAACCGGCATTCCCGGGCCCTCAGACCGCCTTACAGCCGGTTTATGGCCGAAAGGGGCAGGATGGTGACTCACACCCCGTGACCGAACCTGCCCGTGCGCGCCCGAGCGCTGCCCGCAGGTGACCAGAGGAAGGACAAGCGACGTGCGCGTACTCGTCGTCGAGGACGAGCAGCTGCTCGCCGATGCGGTGGCCACCGGACTGCGCCGGGAGGCCATGGCCGTCGACGTCGTGTACGACGGTGCGGCCGCCCTGGAGCGCATCGGCGTCAACGACTACGACGTGGTCGTCCTCGACCGCGACCTCCCGCTCGTGCACGGCGACGACGTCGCCCGCAAGATCGTCGAGCTGGGCATGCCCACCCGCATCCTGATGCTCACCGCCTCCGGCGACGTCAGCGACCGCGTCGAGGGCTTGGAGCTGGGCGCCGACGACTATCTCCCCAAGCCCTTCGCGTTCAGCGAGCTGACGGCCCGCGTGCGGGCGCTCGGCCGCCGGACGAGCGTCCCGCTGCCGCCCGTCCTGGAGCGGGCCGGCATCAAGCTCGACCCGAACCGCCGGGAGGTCTTCCGTGACGGCAAGGAGGTCCAGCTCGCGCCCAAGGAGTTCGCCGTCCTGGAGGTCCTGCTGCGCAGCGAGGGCGCCGTCGTCTCGGCGGAGCAGCTCCTGGAGAAGGCCTGGGACGAGAACACGGACCCGTTCACGAACGTCGTGCGCGTCACCGTCATGACCCTGCGCCGCAAGCTCGGTGAGCCCGCCGTCATCGTCACCGTGCCCGGCTCGGGCTACCGGATCTGAGTTCTCCATGGCCGCCACACCCGCGCCCCCCTCGGCGCCTCCGAAACCGACCTGGAAGCCGGGGACGAAGGACGAACCGCCCTTCCCCTGGCTCCGGCCCACGATCCGTATAAGGCTCACGCTGCTCTACGGCGGCATGTTTCTGATCGCGGGCATCCTGCTCCTCTCGATCATCTACCTGCTCGCCGCCCAGGCCCTGAACGTGGGCAGCGAGCTCCCCTTCAAGATCGTCGAAGGCCGGGTCTCCAGCGGCGTCTGCGACATCCCCAACGGCAAGGCCATTCCGGCCAGCGAACTGAACAGCGTGCTGAACGACTGCGTCGCCCAGCAGCGCAACCACGCGCTGGACGTCCTGCTGAGCCGCTCCCTGATGGCACTGCTCGGCCTCGCGGTCATCGCGTTCGCCTTCGGGTACGCGATGGCGGGCCGGGTGCTGTCCCCGCTGGGCCGCATCACGCGCACCGCACGCCGCGTGGCCGGAACGGACCTGTCGCGCCGCATCGAGCTGGACGGCCCGGACGACGAGCTGAAGGAGCTGTCCGACACCTTCGACGAGATGCTCGACCGCCTGGAGCGGGCCTTCACGGCCCAGCAGCGCTTCGTGGGGAACGCGTCGCACGAGCTGCGTACGCCGCTCGCGATCAACCGCACGCTCCTGGAGGTCCACCTCTCCGATCCCGGGGCCCCCGTGGAGCTCCAACAGCTCGGCAAGACGCTCCTCGCGACCAACGAGCGCAGTGAGCAGCTCGTGGAGGGCCTGCTCCTGCTCGCCCGGAGTGACAACCAGATCGTGGAGCGGAAGCCCGTGGACCTGGCGGAGGTAGCCTCGCAGGCGATCGACCAGGCCCGGTCCGAGGCCGACGAGAAGGGCGTGGAGATCCGCGGGGAGCGCAAGGAGGCGGTGGTCCAGGGCAACGGCGTGCTCCTGGAGCGCATCGCGCTGAACCTGGTGCAGAACGCGATCCGGTACAACGTCCGCGAGGGCGGCTGGGTGCAGGTCGACACCGAGGCCCAGCACGGCCAGGCGGTCCTCGTCGTGGCCAACACGGGCCCCGTGGTCCCCGCGTACGAGATCGACAACCTCTTCGAGCCGTTCCGCCGGCTGCGCACCGAGCGCACCGGCAGCGACAAGGGAGTGGGCCTCGGTCTGTCCATCGCCCGGTCCGTGGCCCGGGCGCACGGCGGCCGGATCACCGCCACGCCCCGCGAGGGGGGTGGGCTCGTGATGCGCGTCACCCTGCCGATCTAGGAGCGTTCGATGTGCGGCGCGCCTGTGGATCTGACATGCTTCCGCCGACGCGCTGGAGGAGTTCGCTTTTAGCGGAATTTTCGGGACCTGCACCCGGGGAGTCCGTGTGTGATCGATCACATGGGCGAATTTCCGGCCATCCACGCTCCGTGAGCGCACAGGCCTCCGGAAAGCCGGGAAAATCCGGGTTTTCGGGCGCCCTGATCACGGGAAGTACACGGGATGGCGCCTGTGCGGTGCGTTGACCGGACCGTGTACGGTCCCGTTCGCCACCCAAGCCGATCACTCAAGAGGAGTCCGGTTGGGTGTCGATTGAGTAACAGACCTTGATGTGAGGCAAAATCTCCGCCTCAGGTCGGGCACAAGTCCGGCCTCTCATGCGTTACGTGCGCTGAGACACCGCATACACCCAGAGGGGGAGAGCGACATGGCAACGGATTACGACACCCCACGTAAGACCGATGACGACCTCAACGAGGACAGCATCGAAGAACTGAAGTCCCGGCGGAACGACAAGTCCGCGTCGAACGTCGACGTGGACGAGTTCGAGGCGGCCGAGGGCCTGGAGCTTCCGGGCGCCGACCTCTCGAACGAGGAGCTGGCCGTCCGCGTCCTGCCCAAGCAGCAGGACGAGTTCACCTGCATGAGCTGCTTCCTGGTGCACCACCGCAGCCAGCTCGCGCGGGAGAAGAACGGTCAGCCCATCTGCCGCGACTGCGACTGAGGCAGGGTCGGGCATGACCGGCTCGACCCCGCCCTGGAAGCGCCGTACCCGGAAGAAGGACCTCCCGGGGACGGCACAAGGCCCGTCCGAGGCCGTGCGCGACGACGAGCGAGGCTCTTCACCATCCGAAGACGCCTCGCTCGAATCAGCGGACGACCGGCAGACGGCGGGCGCCCCGACGGCCACCGGCACGGTGGACCTGCGCTCCGCGGGTCACAGCGCCGTGACCCGGCCCGAGGAGCCGCCCGCCAGAAGCCGTACGGCGGCCGTGAAGGACGGCATACGCAGAAGCGGCAGCGCCGCACGGACCGGCATCTCCAAGAGCGGCAGTGCCGCGCGTACGGGGATCGTCCGAAGCGGTGCCGCTGCCAAAGCCGGTATCGGCTACCTCGCCGACCGGATCATCTACAACGCGCCACGGGTCCCCGTCCGGGACCTGGCCACACTCCGCCGGCAGTTCCCGGGCCTCGGCCCCGAGCAGCTCGCGGACAAGCTGGTCACGGGCGCGGCCAACGCCTCGTCCACCGTGGGCGCGGGAGTGGGCGCCGCCGCGATGCTGCCCATGCCGCCCGCGATGCCGACCGAGCTCGCCGCCGAGATCACCGGAGTCGCCGCGATCGAGCTGAAGCTCATCGCCGAGCTCCACGAGGTCTACGGACTGCGCCCGCCCGGCGGTCTCAAAGAGCGCACCAGCGTCTATCTGACCTCCTGGACGGAGGAGCGCGGCATCGACGTGTCCAAACCGATGACGATCAACGCGGCGCTCGGCAGCCAGATGAAGCGCGAGCTCCGCCAGCAGATCATGAAGCGCATGGTGCGGAATCTGCCGAGCCTGACGCCGTTCATGATCGGCGCGGCCGTCGGCGCGGTCATGAACCGCCGGGACACCAGAAAGCTCGCCGAGCGCGTGCGCAAGGACCTGAGGCACCTCCAGGTGCCCTGGGACGCCCTGCCCGAGCTGCCGGCCCTGGACGTCCCGAAGGACGCCCTGGAGATCGAGGACTGAGTCCGGGCGCCCGCCCGGCCCGTCCGGTCGCCCCGCCGCGCAGCGCGCGCGTCAGCCCCGGCGCAGCGCCTTCGCCAGCGCCTCGGGCTCCCGGGTCGACACATAGACGTACGGCGTCGGGTCCGTCGGGTCGGTGACCTCCGCCCGCACCGCCGTCGGCACGTAGCTGCGCAGCAGCATGAAGGCGCGCGGATCGGACTTGTACGTGCGCCAGGCGCGCGCCTCCTCCGGGTCGAGGACCTCCACGTCACCCAGCGCCGCCAGCGGGATCTTCGCGTCACCCGCGATCAGCGCGTCACCCACGACGCGGACCCGCACCGAGCCGTACGAGCTGGTGATCACGGCCGCGAAGAGCAGGCCGCCGACGAAGCCGCCGAGCAGCGGCAGCGTGCCGAACGGCAGCAGGATCAGGCCGCACGCGACGCCCACCAGGAACGTGACGAGCCACCACGCGCGCGGGGCGGTGAGGCGTTCTTCGTAAGGCGTCGTCGAGAGCTCCATGCGCTCAAGCTTGGCACGATGCGTGAACGCACTGGACGCGCGGGTAAGGTCTGCGCCTGTGAGTGGTACTTCAGCAGCTCTGACGCCCCCCGCCGACGCCATAGCGCCGGTGCGGCACCCCGACGCCCCCGCCCCCGGCTCGCTCATCGGCGCGCACTACGGGCACTGTTTCGGCTGCGGCGGCGAGCAGCCGCACGGGCTGCATCTGGCGACGCGGGCCGGTGACGGCGTGAACGTCACCGCCGAGTTCACCGTGCGCCCCGCGCACCAGGGAGCGCCGGGGCTCGCGCACGGCGGGCTGCTTGCGACCGCGCTCGACGAGACGCTCGGTTCGCTGAACTGGCTGATCCAGACCATCGCCGTGACCGGCCGGCTGGAGACGGACTACGTGCGTCCGGTGCCCGTGGACACCGTGCTGCACCTGTCTGCCGAGATCACCGCGATCGCCGGCCGCAAGATCTACTCGACCGCGACCGGCCGGATCGGCGGCCCCGACGGGCCTGTCGCGGTCCGGGCCGACGCCCTCTTCATCGAGGTCAAGGTCGACCACTTCATCGAGAACGGCCGTGAGGAAGAGATCCAGGCGGCCATGAGCGACCCGGACCAGATCCGGCGTGCCCGCGCCTTCGAGGTGAACCCGTGACGCACCAGCCCCTCGACGTGCTCATCACGCGCGTCGACCCCGACGTACCGCTGCCCGCGTACGCGCATCCCGGAGACGCGGGCGCGGACCTGCGCACCACCGAGGCGTGCGAGCTCGCTCCGGGCGAGCGGGCCGTCCTGCCGACCGGTGTTTCCATCGCCCTGCCCGAGGGGTACGCGGCCTTCGTGCACCCACGATCCGGTCTTGCCGCACGCTGCGGTGTCGCCCTGGTGAATGCCCCAGGGACGGTGGATGCCGGGTACCGTGGAGAGATCAAGGTGATCGTGGTGAATCTCGACCCGCGCGAGAGCGTGCGGTTCGAGCGCTTCGACCGGATTGCCCAACTGGTCGTCCAGCAGGTCGAGAGGGTGTGCTTCCGCGAGGTGGCGCAGCTTCCCGACTCGGTGCGGGCCGAGGGGGGATTCGGGTCCACCGGCGGACACGCCTCCGTGGGCGGCTCCACCGGCGCCCATGAGGGCACAGGCGGTCAAAAGGGTGGGAATCGATACGCTTCGGTCGTATCCGACCGGGAAGGACAGTGACGTGTTCGGACGTCGCAAGAAGAACGGCTCCGCTGAAGGCGCAGTGGATGCGGCGGGCGAGGCCGAGCAGGTCGACGGCGTCGACACCGACGGGGAGCAGGAGCGTGTGCGGCTCGAGCCCGAGCCGCGTCCCGACGGCCCCTGGGACTCCTCCGAGGTCCGCGAGCCCGGCGAGGGCCGCGTCGATCTCGGCGGGCTCTTCGTCCCCGGCGTGGAGGGCATGGAGCTGCGGGTGGAGGTCGCGGGGGACGCGATCGTCGCCGCGACCGTGGTCCTCCAGGACAGCGCGGTCCAGCTGCAGGCCTTCGCCGCCCCCAAGAAGGAGGGCATCTGGGGCGAGGTGCGCGAGGAGATCGCCGGTGGCATCACTCAGCAGGGTGGTGTGATCGACGAGGTCGAGGGTCCGCTCGGCTGGGAGCTGCGGGCCCAGGTGCCCGTGCAGCTGCCCGACGGCACGGGTGGCTTCCAGGTCGTGCGCTTCGTCGGCGTGGACGGCCCGCGCTGGTTCCTGCGCGGTGTCATCTCCGGCCAGGGCGCGGTGCAGCCGCAGGCGGCCGGTCTGCTGGAGCAGATCTTCAAGGACACCGTCGTCGTACGTGGCGAGGGCCCGATGGCTCCGCGCGACCCGATCGTCCTCAAGCTGCCCGACGACGCGCAGATGGTCGCCGAGGGCGCTGCGCAGGACGCCCAGGAGGGCTCCCGCTTCTCCGGCGGCATGGGTCAGCTGGCCCGCGGCCCGGAGATCACCGAGGTCCGCTGACGCGACCGCGCGGGTACCCGCACAGGCACGAGGCCGTGGGCCGCATATCCCGATGGGAGTGTGCGGCTCACGGCCTATTTCGTGCCCGTGGGCCCTCAACTGGTCTTCCTTCCCCGGTACTTGACGGGGTGCTGGTCCGTACCTAAGGTCACCGGCCAGCGCCGTTGTTCACCATGGCGCCTCACGTTCACATACGAGAACGGATGGCCCCCACCATGCAGGCTCGTCACGGAAGACCGCGCACCACCCTGCTTGCCTCCCTCCTCACCTCCGTCGCCTCCGTCACCGCGCTGGTCGCCGGAGCCCTCGCCTGGCCCGGCGCCGACCGCGCCGAGGCCGCCCCCGCCACGTTCGCCCACCCCGGCGTCACCGTCTCCCAAGGGCAGCTGGACTTCGCCAAGGCCAAGATCGACGCCGGGGCCCAGCCCTGGAAGAGCGCCTTCGACCAGATGAAGGCGAGCAAGTACGCCGACCTGAACCGCACGCCCAAGCCCCGGGCGATCGTCGAGTGCGGCTCCTACTCCGACCCCAACTACGGGTGCACGGACGAGCGCGAGGACGCCATCGCCGCGTACACCGACGCGCTCGCCTGGTACTTCACCCGCGACGAGCGCTACGCGAAGAAGTCGATCGCGCTCATGGACGCCTGGTCCGCCACCATCGAGGACCACACGAACAGCAACGCCCCGCTGCAGACCGGCTGGGCCGGCTCCTCCTGGCCCAAGGCCGCCGAGATCATCAAGTACACGTACGACGGCGGCTGGGCGAACGAGGGCCGCTTCAGAACCATGCTGCGCGACGTCTACCTGCCCGAGGTGATCAACGGGTCGAACTCCAACGGCAACTGGGAGCTGACGATGACGGAGGCCGCCGTCGGCATCTCCGTCTTCCTGGAGGACAAGGCCTCGTACGACAAGGCGATGGCCACCTTCCGTACCCGCACGCCCGCATATGTGTACCTCGCCTCGGACGGTGCACTGCCCAGGACGGTGCCGAGTCAACATCTCGACACCAAGGAGAAGATCGTCAAGTATTGGCAAGGCCAGTCCACCTTCGTGACCGGGTTGACGCAGGAGACCTGCCGCGACTTCACCCACACCGGATACGGCATCGCGTCCATCTCCCACATCGCCGAGACCAGCCGCATCCAGGGCCAGGACCTGTACGGCACGGACGTCGGCGAGCGGCTGCGCCAGGCGCTCGGCTTCCAGTCCCGCTACGAGCTCGGTGAGGCGCCGCCGAGCTGGCTGTGCGGCGGCACCGTGAAGCGCGGCCTCGGGCCCGTCACCGAGGTCGGCTACAACGCCCTGCACACCCGCCTCGGCACCGCCATGACCAACACCCAGAAACTCACCGAACAGCAGCGGCCCGCCGGCTCCAACAACCTGTTCGTCGCCTGGGAGACCCTCACCCACGCGGAGAACCCCGCCTGAGCCGAAGGAACCGTGTGACCGGCCAGGACCGGCCCGAGCTGGTCTCGACCATTGCCCGGCCGGGCGCCCAGCGGCCATACTGGCGCCCGGCCGGGAACGTACGTACGGGGGAGCGGTACCGATGAGCGAGAGCGCCGAGGCGAGAACCACCGTCCTGGAGAAGGACCCGCAGGGCCCGATGGTCGTCGTGGAGAACCTGCACCGCTCCTACGGATCCGGCGCCGCCGCCGTGCACGCCCTGCGCGGCGTCTCCTTCGAGATCCCGCGCGGCGAACTCGTCGCCCTCAAGGGACGCTCCGGATCCGGCAAGACGACCCTGCTCAACCTCGTCGGCGGCCTCGACGAACCGGACAGCGGACGCATCGTCGTCGACGGGCTCGAACTCTCCGGCCTCGGCGAGAACGGCCTCCTGGAGCTGCGCCGCGACCGCATCGGCTTCATCTTCCAGTCCTTCGGACTCATCCCGATCCTCACCGCCGCCGAGAACGTCGGCATCCCCCTGCGGATGCGCGGCGCCGACCCGCGCGAGCGCGAGGAGCGCGTCGACCTCCTGCTCTCCCTCGTCGGCCTCGACGGGCACGCCAAGCAGCGGCCCGGCGAGCTCTCCGGCGGCCAGCGCCAGCGCGTCGCCATCGCCCGCGCCCTCGCCAACACCCCCGCCCTGCTCATCGCCGACGAACCCACCGGGCAGCTCGACGCGCAGACCGGGCTCGCCGTCATGGAACTGCTGCGCGCCGTCGTCCGCAGCGAGAACGTCACCGCGCTCGTCGCCACGCACGACGCCACGCTTCTCGACCTCGCCGACCGCGTCCTGGAGCTCAGCGACGGCGAGATCGTCGAGCACGGACGCGCCTGACGCACCCGACGCGCCACACGCACCGCATCAGAGTTCTGTCAAAGAGGCCCGTTCACCAGGCCTCCGTCCCTTTTGCGAGAATTCCTGGCCGTAGGGTCGACTCTGCGACACCGCGAGCGGCGGTGACAGGAAGACGATGAGGCCATGGGACGCGGCAAGCTCCGGATCTACCTCGGTTCCGCACCGGGCGTCGGCAAGACCTACGCGATGCTGTCCGAGGCCCACCGCCGCGTCGAGCGCGGCACCGACTGCGTCGTCGCCTTCGTCGAGCACCACGACCGGCCCCGCACCGAGGTGATGCTGCACGGCCTCGAACGGATCCCGCGCCAGGAGATCACCTACCGCGACGCCGTCTTCCCCGAGATGGACGTCGACGCCGTGCTGCGTCGCGCCCCCGCCGTCGCCCTCGTCGACGAGCTCGCGCACACGAACGTGCCGGGCTCGCGCCACGCCAAGCGCTGGCAGGACGTCGAGGAACTGCTCGCGGCCGGCATCGACGTCATCTCGACCGTCAACATCCAGCACCTGGAATCACTCGGCGACGTCGTCGAATCCATCACCGGCGTACGGCAGCAGGAGACCGTCCCCGACGAGTTCGTCCGCCGCGCCGACCAGATCGAACTCGTCGACATGTCGCCCCAGGCGCTGCGCCGCCGCATGGCGCACGGGAACATCTACCGGCCCGACAAGGTCGACGCCGCCCTCTCCAACTACTTCCGCCCCGGCAACCTCACCGCCCTGCGCGAACTGGCCCTCCTGTGGGTCGCCGACCGCGCCGACGAGTACCTCCAGGAGTACCGCGGCGAGCACAACATCCGCTCCACCTGGCAGGCCCGCGAGCGCATCGTCGTCGGCCTCACCGGCGGCCCCGAGGGCCGTACCCTCATCCGGCGCGCGGCGCGGCTCGCGGAGAAGGGCGCCGGCGGCGAGGTGCTCGCCGTCTACATCGCGCGCAGCGACGGCCTGACCGCGGCGTCCCCCAAGGAGCTCGCCGTCCAGCGCACCCTCGTCGAGGACCTCGGCGGCACCTTCCACCACGTCGTCGGCGACGACATCCCCGCCGCGCTCCTGGAGTTCGCCCGGGGGGTGAACGCCACGCAGATCGTCCTCGGCTCCTCGCGCCGCAAGACCTGGCAGTACATGTTCGGTCCCGGCGTCGGCGCCACCGTCGCGCGCGAGTCCGGCCCCGACCTCGACGTCCACATCGTCACGCACGAGGAGGTCGCCAAGGGCCGCGGACTGCCCGTCGCCCGAGGCGCCCGCCTCGGCCGCTCCCGGATCGTGTGGGGCTGGCTGATCGGCCTCGGCGGCCCCGCGCTGCTCGCCCTCGCCCTCACCCACGTCGAATCCGACCTCGGCCTCGCCAACGACATGCTGCTGTTCCTGGCGATGACCGTGGCGGCGGCCCTGGTCGGCGGACTGCTGCCGGCGCTCGCCTCGGCCGCCTTCGGCTCCCTGCTCCTGAACTACTTCTTCACCCCGCCCAAACACCTGTTCACGGTCGCCGACCCCAAGAACATCGTCGCCATCGCGATCTTCGTGGGCGTCGCGGTGTCCGTCGCCTCCGTGGTCGACCTGGCCGCCCGCCGCACCCACCAGGCCTCCCGGCTGCGCGCCGAGTCCGAGATCCTGTCCTTCCTCGCGGGCAGCGTCCTGCGCGGCGAGACCAGCCTCGAGGCGCTCCTGGAGCGGGTCCGCGAGACCTTCGCCATGGAGTCCGTGGCCCTCATGGAGCGCGCCGGGGACACCGAGCCCTGGAGCGTCGCGGGCAGCGTCGGACCGCACCCGCCGGACCGCCCCGAGGACGCCGACGTCGACGTACCCGTCGGCGGCGGCTACGACATGGTCCTCGCCCTGTCCGGCCGCGTGCTGCCCGCCGAGGACCGGCGCGTGCTCGCCGCGTTCGCCGCACAGGCCGCCGTCGTCCTCGACCGCCAGCGCCTGCAGTCCGAGGCCGACCGCGCCCGCACCCTCGCCGAGGGCAACCGCATCCGCACCGCCCTCCTCGCCGCCGTCAGCCACGACCTGCGCACCCCGCTGTCCGGCATCAAGGCGTCCGTCTCCTCCTTGCGCTCCGAGGACGTCGACTGGTCGCCCGAGGACCGGGCCGAACTGCTCGCGGGCATCGAGGAGGGCGCGGACCGCCTCGATCATCTCGTCGGCAACCTCCTCGACATGTCGAGGCTCCAGACCGGCACGATCAACCCGTTGATCAGGGAGATCGACCTCGACGAGGTGGTCCCGATGGCCCTGGTCGGCGTACCGGACCCGGAAGCCAGCGTGCAGCTGGACGTCCCCGAGACGCTGCCCATGGTGACCGTCGACAAGGGCCTCCTGGAGCGCGCCGTCGCCAACGTCGTCGAGAACGCCGTCAAGTACAGCCCGCACGACGAACCCGTCCTCGTCTCCGCCAGCGCCCTCGGCGACCGCGTGGAGCTGCGTGTCGTCGACCGCGGCCCCGGCGTCCCGGACGAGGCCAAGGACCGCATCTTCGCCCCCTTCCAGCGCTACGGTGACGCGCCGCGCGGCGCCGGTGTGGGCCTCGGGCTCGCGGTGGCGCGCGGCTTCGCCGAGGCCATGGGCGGCACACTGACCGCGGAGGACACTCCGGGCGGCGGCCTCACCATGGTCCTCACCCTGCGGGCGGCGCCCCGCACCCCCCGGGCGGCGACCGCCGCACCGGGAGCAGTGACAAAGAGAGGCAGGCACGCATGACCCGGGTGCTCGTGGTCGACGACGAGCCGCAGATCGTCCGCGCCCTCGTCATCAACCTGAAGGCGCGCAAGTACGAGGTGGACGCGGCGGGCGACGGAGCGCAGGCGCTCCAGCTCGCGGCCGCCCGTCACCCCGACGTGGTCGTCCTGGACCTGGGCCTGCCCGACATGGACGGCGTCGAGGTGATCAAGGGGCTGCGTGGCTGGACCCGGGTGCCCATCCTCGTCCTGTCCGCACGGCACTCCTCCGACGAGAAGGTCGAGGCCCTCGACGCCGGCGCGGACGACTACGTCACCAAGCCCTTCGGCATGGACGAACTCCTCGCCCGGCTGCGCGCGGCCGTACGGCGGGCCGAACCCACCGGCGGCGGCGAGGACGAGGGCATCGTCGAGACCGAGGACTTCACGGTGGACATGGCGGCCAAGAAGGTCCACCGCGACGGACGCGACGTCCGGCTCACCCCCACCGAATGGCACCTCCTGGAGGTGCTCGTGCGCAACACGGGACGCCTGGTGAGCCAGAAGCAGCTCCTCCAGGAGGTGTGGGGCCCCTCCTACGGGACGGAGACCAACTACCTGCGCGTCTACATGGCGCAGTTGCGCCGCAAGCTGGAGACGGACCCCTCGCACCCGCGCCACTTCATCACCGAGCCGGGCATGGGATACCGATTCGAGAGGTAGGTCTCGCCGGAGGTCTCCTCGGCGGGGGAGAGGTGGGTCTCACGGGCAGGCGGCCCTTTCCCGCCTGTCCGAGGGCCCGGGTAGGCTTCTTTTCATGAGTGCTGTTCCCCGTTCCGACAGGGCGTCCGAGAAGCCGGCCGGCCGGTTCCGTCGCATGCTCGACCGACTGTCCACCTCCCAGGAGGACCTGGAGTCGGAGGAGCTGCGCGAGGACTCGCAGACCACGGGCTGCACCCGGATCGATCATTGCCAGGACCGACAGATGGTCACCGTAACTGGTACGTTGCGCACGGTGACCCTGCGGCCACGCGCCGGAGTCCCGGCTCTCGAGGCGGAGTTGTTCGACGGCTCGGCCGCTCTGGACGTGGTGTGGCTCGGCCGCCGCTCGATCGTCGGGATCGAGCCGGGCCGCAAGCTCATCGCCTCCGGGCGGGTCTCGATGAGCCATGGCCGTAGGGTGCTCTTCAACCCGAAGTACGAACTCAGACCGCTCGGACGGGAGTAGCCGGTGACGTCGCTCGACAAGCCGACCGATCGTGAACTCGGAGTCGATGCCGATACCGAGACCGCCGACTCCAAGGCGGTGACCGAGGCCGCGCTCTTCGAGGCCTTCGGCGGTGTGCGGGGCATGGTGGAGACCGTCGCCCCCGGCCTCCTCTTCGTGACCATCTTCACGATCAACAAGGACCTGCGCATGTCGGCCATCGCGGCCGTCGCGGTGTCTCTGGCGCTTGTCGTCGTGCGACTGGTCATGAAGGACACCGTCAAGCACGCCTTCAGCGGGGTGTTCGGCGTCGCCTTCGGTGTCGCGTTCGCGATGATGACGGGCAACGCGAAGGACTTCTACCTCCCCGGCATGCTCTACACGCTGGGCCTCTCGCTCGCCTACATGGTCACGACCCTGTGCGGGGTGCCGCTCATCGGGCTCATCCTCGGACCGGTGTTCAAGGAGAACCTGTCGTGGCGCACGCGTAACCCCGGTCGCAAGAAGGCCTACGCGAAGGCCAGTTGGGCCTGGGGGCTGATCCTGCTCGCCAAGTGCGCGATCCTCTTCCCGCTCTACTGGTGGGCGGACACCACGCAGTTCGGCTGGGTGCTCGTCGCCCTGAAGATCCCGCCGTTCCTGCTGGCCGTATGGCTGACCTGGGTCTTCCTCGCGAAGGCGCCCGCGCCCATCGACGTGTTCGCGGAGATGGAGGCGGCCGAGGAGGCGGAGGCCGCGCGCAAGGCCGAGGCGGAGGCCGCCGGACTCGGCGAGCCGCAGACCGCCGAGCGCAAGGGTGGCGCCCGCCACCGCCGCGAGGCCTGAGGCCCCCGGACGTCGAAGGGGTGAGCCCCGGCGAGCACTGCTCGCCGGGGCTCACCCCTTTCTCACGTCCGTCCGGCGGCGCTACGCGTCCTCGCGCCGCACCGACAGCAGATCCTCCAGCTGCTCCTCCCGGGCCTGCGCCGCGACGAACAGCAGCTCGTCACCCGCCTCCAGGGAGTCCTCCTGGCTCGGCGCCAGGACCCGCGTGCCACGGATGATCGTGACCAGCGAGGTGTCCTGCGGCCACTGGACGTCACCCACGCGCGTGCCGGCGAGCGCCGACTCCGGCGGCAGCGTCAGCTCCACCAGGTTCGCGTCACCGTGGCTGAAGCGGAGCAGGCGCACCAGGTCGCCGACGCTGACCGCCTCCTCGACCAGGGCCGACATCAGACGCGGGGTGGACACCGCGACGTCGACGCCCCACGACTCGTTGAACAGCCACTCGTTCTTCGGGTTGTTCACCCGGGCGACGACGCGCGGGACGCCGTACTCGGTCTTCGCGAGCAGGGAGACGACCAGGTTGACCTTGTCGTCACCGGTGGCCGCGATGACCACGTTGCAGCGCTGCAGCGCCGCCTCGTCCAGGGAGGTGATCTCGCAGGCGTCGGCGAGCAGCCACTCCGCCTGCGGGACGCGCTCGACCGAGATGGCGGTCGGCGCCTTGTCGATCAGCAGGACCTCGTGCCCGTTCTCGAGCAGCTCGCCCGCGATCGAGCGGCCCACCGCGCCGGCTCCGGCAATGGCGACCCTCATCAGTGACCGCCCTCCTCTTCAGGACCCTCGGCGAACGCCGCCTCGACCTTGTCGACGTCGTCCGTGCGCATCATCACGTGCACGAGATCGCCCTCCTGCAGCACCGTCTGCGACGTCGGCAGGATCGCCTCGCCGAGCCGGGTCAGGAACGCCACGCGCACGCCGGTCTCGTCCTGGAGGCGGCTGATCTTGTGCCCCACCCAGGCGTCCGAGGCGTGCACCTCGGCGAGCTGGACGCCCCCGGTGGGGTCGCGCCACAGCGGCTCCGCGCCCGACGGCAGCAGCCGGCGCAGCATCTGGTCGGCGGTCCAGCGGACCGTCGCGACGGTCGGGATGCCGAGGCGCTGGTAGACCTCGGCGCGGCGGGGGTCGTAGATGCGCGCCGCCACGTTCTCCACTCCGAACATCTCGCGCGCCACCCGGGCCGCGATGATGTTGGAGTTGTCACCGCTGGAGACGGCGGCGAAGGCGCCCGCCTCCTCGATGCCGGCCTCGCGCAGGGTGTCCTGGTCGAATCCGACGCCGGTGACGCGACGGCCGCCGAAACCGGAGCCCAGACGGCGGAAGGCCGTCGGGTCCTGGTCCACCACGGCGACCGTGTGCCCCTGCTGTTCCAGAGTCTGGGCGAGTTGGGACCCTACGCGGCCACAGCCCATGATCACGATATGCACGGCCCTACCACGCACTCCTCATAGGCCTGATGACCTGGGTAAACGTCCTGCTCATGTCTCTCTCTCGCGGCTCGGTCCGGCCGGTGTGGCCGGCTCTCGGGCACGATGCGGGCATTTCGCGGCTCGCGCTCGGCACCACCGTATCGGCTGTCCGCTCGAACATGACCTCCGCGTCGGCTCCTGGATCATCACGGTCCCACGGCCGCCGCGCACGGCGCGCGGGACGCGCACCGAACCCCCTCGGGCCGTCCGCATTCCGGGCATCCGGCGGAGTTGGGGGTGGTGGGTGGGCGGCCCCACGTTCGAACCCTTACGATCCTCTGCGTGTCCAAACTGACCGACGTGCCCAAACGGATCCTGATCGGGCGCGCACTGCGCAGTGACCGGCTTGGAGAAACGCTCCTGCCGAAGCGCATCGCCCTCCCCGTCTTCGCTTCCGACGCCCTGTCCTCCGTTGCCTACGCGCCCGGAGAGGTCCTCCTCGTCCTCTCCGTCGCGGGCATCTCGGCGTACCACTTCAGCCCGTGGATCGCCCTGGCCGTCGTGGTCGTGATGTTCACCGTGGTGGCGTCCTACCGGCAGAACGTGCACGCGTACCCCAGCGGCGGTGGTGACTACGAGGTCGCCACCACCAACCTCGGGCCCAAGGCCGGCCTCACGGTCGCCAGCGCGCTGCTCGTGGACTACGTCCTCACCGTCGCCGTCTCCATCACCTCCGGCATCGAGAACCTGGGCTCGGCGATCCCGTTCGTGGTCGAGCACAAGGTCCTGTGCGCCGTCGCGGTGATCCTGCTCCTCACGCTGATGAATCTCCGCGGCGTCAAGGAATCCGGATCACTCTTCGCGATCCCCACCTACGTCTTCGTCGCCGGCGTCTTCATCATGATCGCGTGGGGCGCCTTCCGGGGCATCGTGCTCGGGGACACCATGCGCGCCCCCACCGCCGACTTCCACATCAAGGCCGAACAGCAGGGCCTCGCGGGATTCGCCCTCGTCTTCCTGCTGCTGCGCGCCTTCTCCTCCGGCTGCGCCGCGCTCACCGGCGTCGAGGCCGTCTCCAACGGCGTCCCGGCCTTCCGCAAGCCCAAGTCCAAGAACGCGGCGACGACGCTGTCGCTGATGGGCGCCCTGGCCATCACCATGCTCGTCGGCATCATCGGCCTCGCCCTGGTCACCAAGGTCCGCATGGCCGAGAACCCGGCGCACGACCTGCTCAGGAACGGGGTGCCGGTCGGCTCGGGCTACGTGCAGGACCCGGTCATCACCCAGGTCGCCGAGGCCGTCTTCGGCGACGGCAGCTTCCTGTTCATCGTGCTCGCCGCGGCCACCGCCCTCGTGCTGTTCCTCGCCGCCAACACGGCGTACAACGGCTTCCCGGTGCTCGGCTCGATCCTCGCCCAGGACCGCTACCTGCCGCGCCAGCTGCACACGCGCGGCGACCGCCTCGCGTTCTCCAACGGCATCGTCCTGCTCGCCGGCGCGGCCGCCATGCTCGTCGTCATCTACGGCGCCGACTCGACCCGCCTGATCCAGCTGTACATCGTCGGCGTGTTCGTGTCCTTCACGCTCAGCCAGACCGGCATGGTCCGCCACTGGAACCGCCACCTGCGCACCGAGAAGGACGCCGACAAGCGCCGCCACATGATCCGCTCCCGCGCGATCAACGCCTTCGGCGGCTTCATGACGGGCCTCGTCCTCGTCGTCGTCCTGGTCACCAAGTTCACCCACGGCGCCTGGGTCGCCCTGCTCGGCATGTGCATCTTCTTCGCGACGATGACCGCGATCCGCAAGCACTACGACCGGGTCGCCGAGGAGATCGCCGCACCGGAGACCCCGACCGACGACAGTGTCCGCCCCTCCCGCGTCCGCTCCATCGTGCTCGTCTCCAAGATCCACCGCCCGACGCTGCGCGCGATCGCGTACGCCAAGTTGATGCGTACGGACACACTTGAAGCATTGAGCGTCAATGTTGATCCGGCCGAGACCAAGGCTTTGCGCGAGGAGTGGGAACGGCGCGGCATCGACGTGCCCCTCAAGATCCTCGACTCGCCCTACCGCGAGATCACCCGGCCCGTCATCGAGTACGTGAAGAGCCTGCGCAAGGAGTCGCCGCGCGACGCCGTCAGCGTGATCATCCCCGAGTACGTCGTGGGCCACTGGTACGAGCACCTGCTCCACAACCAGAGCGCGCTGCGCCTCAAGGGCCGCCTCCTGTTCACCCCCGGCATCATGGTCACCTCCGTGCCCTACCAGCTGGAGTCCTCCGAGGCCGCCAAGCTGCGCGCCCGCCGGCGCCAGGAGTGGAACGCTCCGGGATCCGTGCGCCGCGGACCGGTGGAGAAGCGGGCCAAGGAGTCCAGCGGCAAGTAGCCGCACAGCCGGCGCAGCCGTGTGGTGAGCGGCCGGACGACAGCCACGTAGACTGGTGGGCTGTTGTCCGGCCGCTTCCGTGCGGCCACCCCCTTGACGTACTGGAGCCCCGCCATGCAGGCAGAACCGAAGACCTCACTGGTGGGGACGGAGTACGAGGTCGAGGTCGGTCCCGTCGCGCACGGCGGCCACTGCATCGCACGCACCGCCGAGGGCCAGGTCCTCTTCGTGCGGCACACCCTGCCCGGCGAGCGCGTCCTCGCGCGCGTGACCGAGGGCGAGGAGGGCGCGCGCTTCCTGCGCGCCGACGCCGTGCAGATCCTGGAAGCCTCCAAGGACCGCGTCGAGGCCCCCTGCCCGTACGCCGGGCCCGGCCGCTGCGGCGGCTGCGACTGGCAGCATGCCAAGCCCGGTGCCCAGCGCCGCCTCAAGGGCGAGGTCATCGCCGAGCAGCTCCAGCGCCTCGCGGGCCTGACCCCCGAGGAGGCCGGCTGGGACGGCACGGTCATGCCGGCCGAGGGCGACAAGCTCCCCGCGGGCGAGGTGCCGCAGTGGCGCACGCGCGTGCAGTACGCCGTGACGCCGGAGGGCCGCGCGGGCCTGCGCCGCCACCGCTCCCACGAGGTCGAGCCGGTCGAGCACTGCATGATCGCCGCCGAGGGCGTCTCCGAGCTGGGAATCGAGCAGCGGGACTGGACCGGCATGGAGTCGGTCGAGGCGATCGCGGCCAGCGGCTCCCAGGACCGCCAGGTCATCCTCACCCCGAAGCCCGGCGCCCGCCTGCCCATCGTCGAGCTCGACAAGCCGGTCTCCGTCATGCGCGTCGAGGAGAAGGACGGCGGCGTCCACCGCGTCCACGGCCGCCCCTTCGTCCGAGAGCGCGCCGACGACCGCACCTACCGGGTCGGCAGCGGCGGCTTCTGGCAGGTCCACCCGAAGGCCGCCGAAACGCTGATGAAGGCCGTCATGCAGGGCCTCCTCCCGCGCAAGGGCGACACCGCCCTCGACCTCTACTGCGGTGTCGGCCTCTTCGCGGGCGCGCTCGCGGACCGGGTCGGCGAGAAGGGCGCGGTGCTCGGCATCGAGTCCGGCAAGCGCGCCGTCGAGGACGCCCGCCACAACCTCGCCGCCTTCGACCGCGTCCGCGTCGAACAGGGCAAGGTCGAAGCCGTCCTGCCCCGCACCGGCATCACCGACGTCGACCTCATCGTCCTGGACCCGCCGCGCGCCGGCGCCGGCAAGAAGACGGTCGCCCACCTCACGACCCTCGGCGCCCGCCGCATCGCCTACGTGGCCTGCGACCCGGCCGCGCTGGCGCGGGACATCGCGTACTTCAAGGAGGGCGGGTACAAGGTCCGGACGCTGCGGGCGTTCGACCTGTTCCCGATGACGCATCATGTGGAGTGCGTCGCGATCCTTGAGCCTGCTGAGAAGGGTGTCTGACCTGCCGTTTTGGCCAGTGTGCGTTATGTGCGTTGTGTGCGTTACAGGCGATATCTTGACGCATATCTGACGCACGTGGGGCTCTTCTGACGCACGTTTGACGCACGTTCCGACGGTCCATCAGATGATCTTTCATTTACCTGATGGATCGTCAGGAATTTGTTCACTCATTTGACGAACTGCCGGGTGCGGTCTGAGGATCTCTGGCTGTGCTGGCTTTGGGGCTGAGGGGGAAGCGCGGTTCGCAGGTGGCCTAATGGCGGTGAGGTAGGGCTCAAGATCTGCGCGGCTGGGGTGCGGCGGCGTGGGCAGCTTTGGCGTCGAGGTCGCCTTGGTGAGCTGCTGAAGGTGGGCGTCTGCGAACGCGAGCCAATCTTCGATCTCGGTCCTTTCCTGCCCGGGTGGCAGGGATGTGGCGTGGTCGCGTACTGCTGTGACGAATTCGGTCAGGCGCTTGGCTTCGTGCCACGCGTCTGCCTGTTTTTCGAGGTGTTCGACGCGATAGGTGTGGGCGTATGCGGCGTGTGCTTTGTGCAGGGCGTTTTCGCGGTTCTGCCGTGCCGATTCCTGGGCTTGTTCGTCTGCGTGCCAGCGTTGTTCCGCGGCTTCGCCGCGGAGGTCGACTTCCTGCGCGATTTCGGCGAGTTGGTCTTCCAGTGGGCGGCCGTTGAGGTCGGCCCATTCGCTGCCGCGGTGCGGGGTGCCGCCCCGGAGGATGAAACGCAGCCGGTCGGCCGGGGTGTAGTCGAAGCGGGGGATGCGCATCCACGTGTACTTTTCGGCGTCGGTGCGTTCCTTGTCGGTGGGGATGTGTTTGCTGTGGTCGTGTTCCTGTAGGACGAGGACGTCGACGGGTTCGGCTTGGGCGGTGATGGTGAAGTGGGGTGCTGCCTGCCGGCGGTGGCGGGGCGGGGGAGCGACTGGAGTGGGACCGAGTGTGGTCGTGTGGCCCTTCGATTCGGCGGCGGTAACAAGGGCTTGGATGAGGCGTAGAGCTCGGTTGTGCACGGATTTGGTCAACCCCATGCCCTGGGGGCGCTTTTGGAGGGCTGCGACCACTGCATGGGGTTTGGTGAGCCTGGCGGGCACGGTGATGGGGGTGAGTTCGGTGAGCCGCCAGGTAGGGATGTCGACGAGCTTGATTTCGTAGCCGCTATAGGTCTGTTTTCCCCGGAGTTCCTGTGAGTGCGGGATCTTGCCGGACTGGCGGGCGGCGCTGATCCGCGATGCCCAGTTCACTGCGTGCGGCCCGGATTCGATTGGCTTGACGAGGTGGTTGTTGTTGGCTGTCAGTTCTTCGAGGAGTTGGTCGGTGTGGCTGGTACGGGCTCTCGGTGCAGTTCGGATCTGTGGTGACGGCGGTGTTCTCCCGGGCGCATCGGGTGCTTCGCGGCTGAGCTCCTCGGGGCTGGTATCGATGGCGGCGAGATACGCCCGCCCCTGGTCGGTGAGTTGGGCGCTCCACTGACCGCGGCGTTTGGTGACTTTGATCAGTCCTCTGCTTTGCAGAGCCTGGGCGCTGACCTTGTAGGTGCTGTCCGCCCAGAATCCGCCGGGACACTCCAGGCCCACCCATTCGAGGACGGCCAGCTGCCGCTCGTTGAGGTCCCCGTGCATGCGGTCCTCCCGTGGCCCCGGGTGTGTTCCTGGGGAGGGACAGTGCCCGCCGCTTGCACAGTAAATCCCGAACGCCCTGAGGGAACATCCGTTCGGACGGGGCGTGCTGCACGGTCCGTCTCCGGTGAGCGTGGTGCTTCTCGGAAGCTCGCTGCACGAATTTCACTGGACCGTGGCTGTCGTGGGTCAACGGGCCAGCTGTTCGTAGTTGTCGATGTGTCAGTGACTCCCGGTATGAATCAGAGTGCATGTGGCTACGTGTCGAGGCCACAGCTCATTGAAAGGGGCAGGGCGTGACGGATCAGCCGGTGTTCTTGCTGGGGCAAGGGCTGCAGTCGCTGGAAGTCTCCGGGTTCGAGACAGAAGCAGAGTTCCAGGAGTTGCTGGCGCGGCATCCTCGAGTGCTGGACTTCGGCACGTTGGCGGACGGACGTCCGTTGCGTCTTGTGCTGGTGGCGAGAGAGATGGGAGTGGCCACGAGTGCGGACAGCGGTTCCGCGTACTGGCTGGACCACTTGTTCGTCGATGCCGAGGGGGTGCCGATGCTAGTGGAGGTCAAGCGAGCTACCGACACCCGGATCCGCCGCGAGGTGGTGGGGCAGATGCTCGACTACGCCGCTAACGGAGCCCGCTACTGGCCGGCGGCCCTGCTGCAACACTCTTTCGAAGAGACGTGCAAGGCTGACGGCCGTGATCTGGCTGAGGCATACGGGGAACTGCTGGATGAACGCTCGCCGGACGACTTCTGGGCGCTTGTGGAGGAGAGGCTGGCAGCCGGCCAGATGCGTCTGCTGTTCGTCGCCGACAGAATCCCGTTGGAGCTCCGCGCGATCGTGGAGTTCCTCAACCGTCAGATGCGGCACACCGACGTGTACGCAGTGGAACTGACCCAGTATCGCGGCGACGGCGAGCTGACGGTCCTGGTGCCCCGTGTCTACGGCGAAGTCGCTACAGCCGCGAAGTCGCCCTCGGGCCAGCAACGCAGTGCACCTCGCACGCGTGAGGAACTGCAAGCCGCCCTCGACAGGCGCTGCACGCCCGAGGTGCGTCGTGTCGCCAATGCCTTGTTGGACCATGCACAGGAGCGGGGGCGACTCGTAGGAGGCACCGCCAGGTATCCGAGTATGAATCTGCACTACCAGGCTTCAGGGCAATGGGTGCCGGTCGGGACCTTGTCGCTGTACGACGGAGCCGCAGCCGGAGAACTCGCCTTCAGCTTCGGCTCCATCACCAAGCGGCTGGGACGTGAAGCTGCGGCCGGATTCGCGGATGCGCTACCGCCCGTAGGCGAGTTGGGGAAGAAGCTGGCCGTGCAGCGGGAGTCGGGCTTCAACGGCTGGCCAGGCGTCTCTCTGTCAGCCCTTGCGGCCAACCCGGGAACCGTAGAGCACATCATCCAAGCGATTGAGCAGCTCCTGGACCAGTAGCCGACAAGACCACGATGCGCTGGTCGGGCTGTGTCTGCGCGGCGATGCGGTCCTTCTCCCGGCGTGATGCCACAAAGATCACTAAGGGGGCAAGTTGTGTCCTTGCGGCGGGGATTCTGCTGGCGACAGGGCATACCACGCCGTACGGACGCTGGCCGATGTACACCGGCAGGCCCATGGCGAACTCGGCTGCCGGGTCTTCATCGATGTAGGGTTCGGCGCCCGTCGCGCGGCGTACGAAGTCGTACACCGGCTTCTCCAGCGCTGCCTGCCGCCGCATCAACGCATCAATCGCTGCTTGGTGGTCATTGGTCCGGTCCGTACCGAAGCGTTGCCGATCGTGTTCTTGCGCGACGCGAAGTCGTTCAGCGCGGCGCTGCTGCTCGGCCTCGCGCCGTTGGCTCAACTGGCGCTGCGCTTCGGCCAGATGCGCGGCCTCGTCCTGGATGTAACGGGGCGCGGTCCACACAGTGTGCCATTCGCGAGCGGTCACGGGTGCTCGTCGGTGATGGGCGACGACCTGTCCGGTGAAGATCCACTTGAGGAATGTGGATGCGGGAGTCTGCGGGCCGCTCCGCCAGGAGCCTTTCGTGAACTTGGCCAGAGCGTCGGTGACGAGGAGTCCGTGCTCGTCGTCGAGGGACACGCAAGCGCTGGGGACGTGGCCGAGCCAGGGTGGATGTTTTCGGTCGGTGAACCAGATGACGGACACGCTGTCGCTGTTCATCAACTGCGTCCGGGTGATGATGTCTTGACGGGTGTTGGGGGAGAGCTGGGCTTCCAGAGCGATCTGCCAGTCCCCGGTGGGGTGGGTGGCCAGCACGTCGGCCCGCCAGGTCCCTGCGGGGCCGCGGACTTCGAGTTCCGCCTGGGCGCCGGCGGTGCGGGCAGCGGTAGCGAGCTCGAGTTTGAGTAAGTGATGGTGGACGGTCTCTTCAGCGAGCGCGCAGTGGGGTGCCCCTGGGGCGTGGGCAAAGAAGTGCAGGCCGTGGTGCGAGGTTTTCGCGTACATCGTGTGCCCGCACTCGACGCAGGACAGAGGGGCTGGTGGGCGGGCTCTCCAGATGGCGGCCCAGTCGTGCCCGCAACCTAGATCTGCCAGGTGGGCGAAGACGGTTCCCCGCTGAGCGTGCAGTGCCCTGAACGCCATCAGCCCTCCTGCTGCCCTCAATGACTCCCGTGCGTAAGGCGTCGATGCCACCGGTCTCGGTGGAAAGGACGCCCCTCGGCCGCGGACTGGCCCACCGCGGTGGTCCCGGGAGGATTCCCACCGCGGTTCGAGGTGGCCACGTCCTACGCCGTCATCTAGCGCGCACGCCGTCGACAGTCGGCGCAGGCATGCGCGGACCCTGGGCCGTATCGATGAATCGGTGTGCCGCAGCCGGCACAGGGACCGATCTGCCAGATGCGACAGCCGCAGCGCCGGGATGCTTCGGCGCGCTGCTCAGGGCTGACGTCGAGGCGCTGAGGTTGGCGGGGGATACGGAAGATCCGCTGAGGTACCTCGGGGAAGGTGTGCAAGCCGGATGCGTCAGAGTGATCCCGGCGCGGTCGCCGGTCGTCGAAGACCCGGGTGTCCTCACCGTAGCGGCAGGTGGAGTCGAGATCTTCCTCGGTGAACGTCAGAGTCGCCTGCATCGGCGGTTCCGCGTCCGGCAGTGCCTCGTCCTCGCCGATGATGTTGCGCCAGCGGTCCCGGTCGGCTGCCGGGGCCCACAGCCGGGTTGAGGCCCGGGGGGCGTGTTGGGCAGGGATCTTCATGGGCACGAAGTCGCCCTCGGCGCTCGCTGCGACGAGGGCATCGACCCCAGTGTGTGGCTTGGGCGGCAGGCAGAGCGCCGGCAAGCTCCAGGCGACGTGCAGTCCACCGCACGAACTGCCGTTGAGCGGGCAGGGTCTCTGGGCGGCCGGCGTGCAGGCCCAGTCCTGTAAATGTCGCACCCCGCCGCGTACGAGCATTGCGCGGTCGGAGGCGATGTCCCGCCAGGGCAGGTCATCCACGCGCACCCAGGGTGCACGGTCGATCAGCGCCGCCCGGTCATCGTTGGTCACCCATAAGGGCATGATCCCTCGGTCTGCAGCGGCAGTTGAACGCCGTCGCACGGTCGATGCGGTGATCGGCGAGTATTGGGCCTCCCATCCGATATGGCCTCCGCTGCCTGACACCAGGACATCGTTGCGTATCTTGCCGTCCGTGCTGCGGGCTTCGATCTGCGCGGAAAGGCCGTGACGGTGCGCGGCACGCGCGATCCGCTCCTTGAGCGCCTTGTGCTTGTCGCTCTCATCGGCTGTCGGTTTGGTGCGTACTGGCAGATGCGCGGCCACCAGGGTCGTGACCCCGTCGACAGTGCGCCGCCGGATTGTCATCCATGGAGAACGGTCTTCCTCCTCGGCCCGGCAGATGCCGGTGCCGTGATGCTGCAGACACCGCAGCAACTCGCGGTCGCGCTGTTCGATCGGCCGGGTGATCTCGTCGAGCAGCTCGGGGCGGTCCGGGTGTCCGAGGTCCGGATGCGTTAACTCGATCTTGATGTGATAGCCGGTGTGCCACACGCCGTTCGCCATAACTCAACAGGTTAGGAACGGCTGCTGACAATGCACCAGATCACGTAACGTCTACGGCCATCGTCCTGCTCGGATAGGTAGGACACCATCGCGACGCACTGGCGCTGGTTCGGTGTGCGCCATTTCGCGATCACCTGCGTGGTCGGCGAGGACCGGCCTGTGCTGCCCTGTCGGCTTGCCGGTGGGGCGGCAGAGGCGGTCTGCACTGGTGAAGTCGGCCCGCCCGTAGGCGGGTTGGGCCAGAATGCAGCCATGGTTGCGATCATCAGGTGCGAGAGCTTCGAGTACGAAGACGTCAGAGCTCTCGAGGAGATTTACCGGTCTCGTCGTCTTGAGTACGAGTGGACACTCATACGCCAGGAAGAGCTCTTCAAGGGACGGCACTTGGCCTTGATCGCAGCTCAGGACAGATATGGGCGCTACGAGGTCAAGTACGTAGGCAAGTGCGTTCGCGGCCGCAAGGTGGCAGACTCGGTGAAGCAGCTGCGCGTCACCTATGTCCGTCCTCTGCTATGGCGCGGGCGAGCCTGGTCTATGGCGACGGCCCGCACCGCCGCGCGTCCGGCGAGCCCAAGCACGACGACTGTTACGCCTCTTCCTGGCACTGGCCCCCGCTACACCCAGTGCGGACTGAACCCGGTTATCGACGCCAAGGGCCTGTCGCTGCTCAACATGCGCCTGGACAAAGGGGTGTTGGCGTCGTACCGGCAGTGACACTTCACCCCCGACTACTGGCGCAACTACACCGTCATCGGTGACGGGGCCGGCTCGAGGACTTCAGGGAGGGCCCGGGGGAGTCGTGAAGGTGTGGAACTCTCGGCCCTCCACCTACCGGGCCGAAGCGGACGCCGAGCACCCGGTGTCGGACGCTGAGGACGAGGCCGGACGCGGGGGCGCCGATCCGCTGGTGATCGACGAGTTCCTGCGGTTCGTGCGAGGCGGCGTGTCGGCCCAGTCGACCAGCTGATCAACTGTCCCGCCGGTCAAGGTCTCCGCGCTGACGGAAGTGCCCCTGAACGAGTTCGGCGCTCCCAAGGAACGACACAGCAGGCGCATCCCTGGTGGCTCTACGAGGTGTGGGGGCAATCACGAGGCTATTGGCCAGATCCGGCTCTCGCCAGCCCGCTCTCGCCTTCGCTGGGGGATGTTGACCTGGACGAAGGCCATAGCGTTCCCAACGGGCCCTTTCGGCCATGGAATTGGGTGTCCGAAAATTGTCGCTCTAGCCCTCATCCTCGTGCTCCGAGTATTGGAACTACCAGTTGGTTACTGTAATTTGATCATCTGTTAGTCGGCCAACGGTTGGGGAACCACGGCTGGCCGAGGGGGAGGGACCAGGGCATGGCTTGTCCACGTCCAGCAGGTTGGCTCATGGCCAGTCTCATCAGCTGGATTCCACCGTCTCTTGGGGCAGGCGCGTAAGCATGCAGCCCCAAGGGACGTTTGAGCGCGGCCAGAGAGTAAGGGTCCGGGCTGCTGGCGTACCGGAGTTCGCCACAGTCAGGTTCGCCCTGCCCGGAGAGCAGTTAGGGTCATGGGATCTCATCCTGGTCGACGACGAAGACCGTCGCCATGAAGTGAATCTGGCAGCCGGAGATACCAAAACCGTGCGGCCTCTCGTCAGCGACGGGCAGGCTGACTCCGCCCGGGTGCTGGCCGCGATGTGGACCCAGTGGATGAACGCCGCGGCGACCAACGCCGAGTCCAGCGCGATGGCAGCCACACCTCTGAAGCCGTACGCGCACCAGACCACTGCCGTCTACGGGGCAATGCTTCCGCAACCCCTGCTGCGCTTCCTCCTCTGTGACGAGCCAGGTACTGGCAAAACGATCATGGCTGGCTTGTACCTGCGTGAGATGCAGAGGCTCGGCTTGATCAAGCGGGCGATCATTGTGTGCCCGGCGAACCTCGCCACCAAGTGGGTGGACGACTTCCAGCGGTTACTGGGGGGCGGGCTGCGGCAGCTGACCTCGGCCACGGTGCGTGAGGATGCTCTGAACTCCAACGACCTGTGGGTGGTGTCGCTGGAGTTGGCAGCGGTGAATCCCGCGGTTCAGGATGCCATCCGGCCTGACAAGGCTGGCTGGGATCTGGTCGTCTTCGATGAAGCGCACCGACTGACTCCGACTGCCGCTGGCTTCCACCAGGTCGGGCGGCTACTGGCCAAGAACACCCTGCGTGCGCTGCTGATGACGGCAACGCCGCACCGGGGCAAAGAGTGGCTCTTCCGGCACTTGCTGCATCTGGTCGATCCAGAGATCTACCCGGATCCGGGCAACGACCCCAACATCGAGCTCAGTGCGCTGCGTCCGGGCCCCATCCACTTCCTGAGGCGGATGAAGGAGGACTTGGTCGACTACGACGGCACGACCCGATTGTTCAAGGGGCGCACCGCGCACAACCACAGTGTCCCGCTGTCGCAGACCGAGTACGGCTTCTACAGAGCCGCCCTGGACATGGTCGACCGGTTCTTCCCGCCGGTGGCGCAGCCGCTTGCTCGCATGGTCTACGGCAAGCGAGCAGCCTCCAGTCTCTACGCGCTGGCCGAGACGCTGCGCCGGCGGCACGAACACATGGGGGCGATGAGCGAGGCGGAGGCGGCGCTCATTGCCGACCGTGAGGATCATGGTGACGAGGCCGAGGTCGATGAGGCGAAGGTGATTCACACGGTTTCGGCCTCGACCAGGGCTGAGCGGGCCTCGATCAACAGCCTTGTGCAGCAGATCGAAGCGACGATCAGTGACTCTCGCTGGCAGCCGTCGAAGTGGAAGCGACTCACCGACGACTGCCTGGCTACTCACGGAATCCACCCTGGGAACGGTGAACAGGCCGTTGTCTTCACCGAGTACGCAGACTCGGCCGAGTGGATCGCCCGGCGGCTCCAGGCTCAGGGATACACAGCCCAGCTTTACTCCGGCCGTCAGGGAAAGACCGAACGCGACGAGGCGCGCAAGGCATTCATGCGCGGCGAATTCCAGATCATTGTCACCACTGACGCTGGCAATGAGGGTATCGACCTGCAGGCCGCGCACGTGCTCGTGAACTACGACATCCCGTGGTCTTTGGTCCGCCTCGAACAGCGGATGGGACGCATCCACCGCGTTGGTCAGCAACGCGATGTCTACCTCTACAACTTGGTCGCTACCGACACCCGGGAAGGCAAGACCCTGCTCCGCCTCCTGGACAACTTCGTTACGGCCGCGAATGAGCTGCACGGCCAGATGTTCGACAGTCTCTCGGTGGTCGCCGAAATCACCGGCGTCGACTACGACAAGTGGCTGTCAGACCTCTACGGCAACGACGAGCTGAAGAAGCAACAGGCCATCGACGCTGCCCAGGCGGTCCAAGCGCAGGAACTCAGCCGGGCAGCCCGAAAGGTACGGGACAACGAACGACGCCTGGCCAGCCAGGTGGACGCGGTGGCCGCACTGACCCTGCTTCAGCGTGACCTGTTCGCACGCATCAACCCGGCCATCGTCGAGGCATACCTCGACCGGCTCGCGGCGGCTGGCGTGCTGAAGTCCGCTCCGACCGCGGCCGGGCCCGGGTTTCGGCGGCTCTCCCTAAACGGCAAGGCTACTTTTCCGGCCACTCTGGGCGGACGGAACGAGGTTCACGTCGCTACCAGCGGGGACGTGGTGCGCGAAGCCTCGGAGAGCATCGACATCGGTGACACCGTCACTCTCGGCCCCGGTGAGCCCGGCTTCAGCGACCTGATCAACGCAGCCGATCACACCCTGGCCGAGGACCTGTACCAATCGGGCGCCGCATCCGACCCCACCAGCCTCACTGCGTACGACCTGTACGCGTATGAGGCGACGATGACCGAAAGCAATGGCAAGCGCGCCAGCGTATGGGCCACCTTGATCAAGGTGGACGACAGCGGCAATGCCCGTCCTGTGCGATGGGAGTCCCTGGCCAACCTTGTGCCCACCGACCAGTACGGCGGCTCACCGCATCCGGCCCGGGAGGGCCACGCGCTCACAGCCGCACACGAAGTGGCCGCTACAACCGTCGCGGAGCACCGCAAGGTGCGCGCCGACTGGTTCGCCCAAGCCCGCCGCGACCTGACCAACCTGCCGCTGAGCTTGACCGATCGCATCGATGACCGCGCTGCCCGTCTTGAGCTGCGGCACCGGCTTCAGACCCAGACCGCTGAGCGACTCGAACAGCTCGAGCGGCTCGCTGACGTACACCTGACCGAACCCAAGCAGGTGGGTCGAATCCGCGTCCTGGCCACCGCCGACATGAGTATCCAGGCCGAGATCGACGCCGAACTGGTCTCCATGCGGCGTGTGCAGCAGGTCCTCGAGAACGACGGCTGGACGGTGGTCGACGTCCACACCGAAGGCCGCGGCTATGACCTGGAGGCCCGCCGCCACAGCCAGGTACGCCATGTCGAGGTCAAGGGTGTACTCGGCAGCGCGGCCAGCGACGGCATCCGAATGACAGGCAACGAAGTCCTCATCGCGACCCAGCACCGCAAGGAGTACTGGCTCTACGTCATCGACCAGTGCGCCGACGGCAAGGGCCGATTCTTCGGCGCCTACCAGGATCCCGCCACCCTCTTCGCGAACGTCATGACCGGGAACGCGGTGTTCCGCGTCCCGGGCAGCAGCCTCAAGAACGCCCCCGGGAGCAACGCATGACCCGAATGATTGAACGCTGGTTCCCTTGCGCCGAGGTTTCGGCGAACAGTTCAGCAGGATGGGGAAGCGGTGCGACCGAGATCGGGCTGTTCCCGTGGTTCGCGAAGCGTCCAGTCGCACAGGCCAAGGCTGCGGTGGTCTGCTCGCTGCTGCCCTGGCCGGAGGATCAGACTGAGCAACGGCGCCTTCAGGAGCTGGTACACAGGGCCATGTCCGGGCGCTACGCCGTCTGGCAGATGCTCCATGACGAGATCCTCAAGGCGAACCCGGAGGGCGCATCAGTCCTGGACCCGTTCAGCGGGCGCGGAATGATTCCGCTCGAGGCGGGGCGACTCGGGCTTGAAGCCCACGGTGTCGACTACAGCCCGGTCGCGGTACTGGCCAGTACGCTCCTCACCGACTTCCCCCTCCGGGACTGGTCTCAGGAGCCGAGCCTGCCGTTCGCCGAGGAGAGCGACGCCCTTTACGATGACCGGCCCCGGCTGCTTGTTGACGTTCGCGCAACTCTCGATGAGGTGGGACGCCGGTGGACCTCAGCCATGGCGGACTACTACCCCAAGGTCAACGGCAAACAACCGTGGGGGTATCTGTGGGCCATCGCCATACCGTGCCAAGAGTGCGGCAACCGGTTCCCGCTGGTTGGCTCGTATGAGCTGCGAAGGCCGAGTCAGAAGCGCGGTCGCAAGGGCGCTCCGCCTGTCATCGATCCCGGCCAGTCGTTCTACATCGAAGCCGACCCGGCTGCCGGCACCTGCGCAGCGGTGGTGCACGAGGGCCCTCCAAGGCGCACTCCAACGCTGACGCGCGCTCGTACGGCTGAGGGGCGCACGCTGCCGGGAAAGTCGGCGATCTGCCCCTTCTGTAGTCATGTGCACCCACTCGATGTGCATCGACGCCTCACCGACGAGAAACGCGCCACAGACATGCTCCTGGTGGTGGCCGACCACTCGGACGACTTCAGCAAGGAGTACCGGGAGCCTACCCAGACGGAGCTCGCTGCTGTCGCCGCCACGTCAGCGGCACTGTGTGAGTTGTCTGACCCGAGCCCCTTCCTGAGTGCCATACCAGACGAACGGATCGCACCGGGCAACAACAACATCATTGGGCCGTCCATCTACGGGGCGCGCACATACGGCGACTTCATGTGCGATCGCCAGAGCCTGGCCTTCGCCACGCTTGCCCGGACGATTTCTGAGGTTTCCGAAGAACTCGTACACAAGGCAGGGGTGAGCCTTGACTACGCACGGGCGTTGAGCGGATACGCCAGCGCAGTCGTCGCACGGAAGCTGCGGACATCCACACGGGGCTCCGCGCTCTATTCAAACCTCAATAAGGTTCGCGACATCTACGTGAACCAGGGGTCGATCGTGTTTTCCCAGGACTTCTTCGAGGTGGGCATCGGCACTGGCCCGGGGTCATGGTCGTCTCTGTGCAGGAGCAGCATGTCGACGCTTACGAACCTGATGGCCGACATTCAGGGGGTGCCGGTGAGCGTGGCTCGCGGTACGGCCACCACAATGAACCTCCGGGACGCATCCATCGCTGCCGTGGTGACTGACCCGCCGTACGACGAGATGATCGCGTATGCCGACTCCTCCGATCTGATCTACGCATGGCTGAAGCGTGCCCTGCACAGCACCTGGCCCGAGCTCGTCGTCACGTCCGATGAACACGGCTGTCAGGAGAAGTCAGAAGAGATCATCGTCAAGCGGGTCCGGGGAGAGGCGCCCAACGAGCACCGGACTCGCGAGCACTACGACACGAAGATCACCGAGGCGTTCAGCGAGATGCGTCGCGTGGTTCGTGACAACGGACTGGTGACCATCGTGTTTGGATCCGGAGACCCCGAGGTCTGGCAGCGCCTCCTCACAGCCGTCGAGAAGGCGGGCCTGGTGATGACGGGGTCGTGGCCAGCGAATACCGAGGCTGGCAACCATCAGGGCAAGGCGAACATCGAGACCACTCTGACTATGTCGTGCCGCCCCATGGCGCCTGGACGATCCCCTGGGCGCAAGGGCGCGGTCGAGGCCGAGATCAAGGCAGAGATCAAGCGTCGTTACCCGGACTGGGAGCGGTGGGGCTTGGCCCCGGCGGACATGCTGATGGCCGCTGCCGGACCGGCCATGGAAGTCGTCGGTCGTTACAGCGAGGTCCTCGACGCCAAGGGCGACCCCGTCGATATCTATACGTTTCTTCCGCTGGCGCGAGCTGCAGTCCAAGAGGCCATGGCGGTCGAGATCAACCACCAGCCGCTGGAGACTTTTGACGCTCGAACACGGTTCGCTTTGTGGTGGATCACGCTCTACAACCGCCAGATCCGAGCGAAGTCCGAACTGCGCTGGCAGGCTCTGGCTTCCTCGCTCGACCTGGCAGCAATACGCGACCTGGTCCCTGATGCTGACAAGGGTGTGCAGTTCATCGCTGCCCGCGACTACAAGGTCAAGATCGGCGACGATTCGACCGTCATCGACATCGCCCTCGCACTCGCAGAAGCCTCGGAGGAGGGCCTGCAGGCCATGGGCCAGGTGCTGGCGGACGCAGAGCACGCAGCCGACGACACCTTCCTGTGGGCCGCAGTCCAGTTCCTCGCGGACCGGCTTCCCGATAACGACCCAGATTCCGTCCGCTTCACCCGCGTGCTGCGCAACCGGGCCGGCGTGGTCAGTGCTGCAGAGGCCGCCGCTGCGAACAACTACGAAAAGTCTCAGCTCGAACTGATCGACGATGTCCAGTTGCGGCTCACGTGATGGCTAACCCCCGCCCCCGTGATCCTCGTGTCCACCATCCCAGGAGAGAAGCCATGACGACCAGCGTGACGCCGTGGTGGAAGGCACTCAAGCTCCGCCAGGAGATCCGGAGCGCCTCCGGGCAGATCGATGACGTGCAGATGTCGCTGTTCCGAGCCGTTCACGCCACGGGAGCCGACCGACCGCCCTATGCCGACGCCGACTACTACGGCGACATCACCCACCCGACCGAACGGCTCATTGACCTGCTCACCGAGATCGCAGTCCGCATCGGTGGTGGCGACGACTACTTGAAAGCCCGAGCGGTCACCCGACTCGATCAGGGCATGGGCGGCGGTAAGTCTCACGCGTGCATCGGCGCCTATCATCTGGCCGCCAATCCAAGGGCGCTGCTGGGAACCGAGCTCGGCGAGAAGGTAACCGAGCGCGCGAGGGCCAGGATCGGCCGCCCGCTTGTTGGCGGCCTCGGGCGCCCGCACGTTGTCGTGCTGCCCTGCGACAACATGACCCCAGGGGCCGGGGTGCAGGAGTTCGACGGGCCCGCGGTCAACCTCTACGAGCGTTTCCTGTGGCGTCTTTTCTCTAAGGACTACACCCTCTTCGAACGCTACCGGCAGTTCTGGAGCGACAAGCACAAGATCGCTGAGGCCATCAGCGCGGTGAACCGACCCGTACTGATCATCATCGACGAGGTGCTCGACTACATCGGCAACGGACTGGATGGCGCAAACCGGACCGACCTGGCAGCCCAGGACATGGCGTTCCTACGGGCTCTGCTCGATGTCGTCAATGACGTCCCCCATGTCGCGATGCTGGTCGTGATGATCGCCTCCGACACCGACAAAACCGCGCTCTCGCCGGCCGCTCAGGCTCGCCGCGACGACCTGAATAGCCAGCTCGACCGCAACGGCCTGCCGACCACCGTGACCGGCGTGGGCGACTTCGCCGACATCCTCCGCCGAAGGCTGTTCGATGCTGAACCCGCCGGTGAGGTGCTCGCTGCGACTGCTGCGCTCTACGATGGAGTACTGACGGACAAGACCTGGAGCAAGCAGGTCTGGGACCCGATCGGACCTGCGTGGCGCCGCAACTGGCGTACGGAGATGACAGCTTGCTACCCGTTCCACCCCATGCTGATGAGCCTGGCGAAGGAGGAGTGGAGCAAGGTCACCGGATTCCAACGGGTCCGGTCCACGATCCGCATCTTCGCCGCCACGGTCTATGCCCTGCAGCGGCGCGGCAAGGCAGGCGAGTGGGTGCCGGCGCTCATAGGGCCCGGAGACCTGCCGCTGTCGGACAGCACCGTCCGAGAGGCGCTCCTGGGCAGCGGCCTAGTGGAGGACGACCGTACCATCGCGAACTATCGGAGCCTGGCTGAGATCGAGGTCATCAACCACGACGGCTCGTCAGGCGCAGCGCGCCGCCAGGACCTTGAACGGCAGGCCAGCACTTGGGGCAGGAACAATCCACGAGCGGCTGAACGAGCGGCCACCTTCATCTTCCTGGCGAGTGTTGTCGGCACCCTGCGCCCGGGGCGGGGCCGAGGCGCCAGTGCTCCTGAGGTCAAGGCGGCTACCAGCGTGCCGGAGGCCACGTACACCGTCACCGACGCCGACGGCGTCGTCGATGAGTTGGTCAATCCGAACCAAGGGATGAGCGCGCTCGACATCACTCCCGGTCAGGGCAACAACAAGCCGGCCCGATACTTCCTCTCCACCCGGCTCACCCACCGCATGTTGGTGAAGAACATCCGGCGCACCATCACCGAGGCCGAACGCGACCAGGTCATTGCCGACATCGCGAAGCGGCTGGCTAGCAGCGGCCCATTCCGCGATCTGCAGTTCGTCCCAGCTGATCCCCAGCGCAGCCCCGCTGACGTCCTTGCTACGGCTGGCTCGGACACCGCCTACACCACCCGGCTCATCGTCCTCGACCCGGCGCAGTACAGCCTGCGCAACGGCATGGAGAAGCCGACCCTCGAGGCACTTACCGTAGCCATGGGGCTCGGGCAAGGTGCGCAGCAGCTCCCCGTCCAGTGGGCCAGCAGTGCGGTATACGCCGTGGTGAACACCCAGCAGCGCGCTCTTGCGCGGAACTTGGCGGTGGAATACCTGGCGAGGCAGAAGGCCCTGCAGGCGCCCGAGATTCAGAACGACGACGAACTCAAGACGATCGGTGCCAAGGAGCTCACCGAGGCCAAGACCCAGCTGGAGAGGGCACTCAAGCGTGCGTACCAGCATGTCGCCTATCTGGCCCAGCCCGACCCGGACGGGGAGCGGTACCTCGACCAACTTACGTTCGACAAGGACAACATCACCGCCCTCGACGGCATGCTTGTCTGGAAGGGCCTCGCTGCTCGGGACAAGGTCTTCGACACTGGCCAGTTCAGCGCCAAGGCCCTCCTGCACAACCTTCGCGAACACGATTACGGCAAGACCCTCTCTGACATCCGAGCCGCCTTCTACAGCGCGCCGCGATTGCCGCTGCTGTACGGCGGCGACCGCGACCTTCAGCAGGCGATCTACGATGCTGTCAGCCAGGGCCTGCTGAGCATCGTTGACGGAGCGGGCACCGACGTGGAGGTCACAGCTCCCGGACAGGTCAACCTCGCGAGCACGGGTTTGCGCCTCGCCAAGCCCCAACCCAAGACCTGCGCTGGCTGTGACCAGCCGGTTCACGAGGGCCAATGCTCCTTGGGTGTCAACGACACCGTCGATATCGGCTCGACACTCAAGCCAGGCAGCCCCGGAGGCGACACTCCGAGCGTGCCCCGGCAGAGGGAGACCGATGGGCCGAGTCCGGACCAACCCCCGAAAAGGGAGCAGGTCAAAGACCGGCAGGTCGCCTTCTCGTTCACCAAGAACCTCCTGGCGAACAGCGACAGCGCTGACGGTTTCGCCGCACTCTTCCGGGCGTTCTACATGGCCTTAGATGAAAGGCAGATTAGCTATCTGCAGGGCACTCTCCAATTGGTCATTCAGGCCGATGAGGCCGAGCAGATCCAGCAGCGTCTAGAAGAACTCGGTATAAACGGGACGTTTAAGGAGATTTGATGAGGCAGTCGGCATGCTGGTGACCGCGGCTCTTCGGTTGTGTGGATAGGCAGTCATCCGTTGGTGCACTGTGCGGCGTCGGGTGAACGGGCGGCTGGGAACGGCAGATCGCGAATGGACACCGTCGATCTTCACCCCGGGGTCGCGGGCGCAAGACGTGGAGGCTAGAGGAGTGAAACCTCCGGGTGCCACAGAGGCGTCCTCCTGAGCCGCCAGGGGAAGCACTCGGGCTGTGCCGGGAGGCGTCGACCTCGACGCGAACTGCGCCGGTATCCGTAAGAACTGGCTGCGATCGAAGCACGCCCACGGCTGTGGGACTGACCTCTGTGGTCGTGGTCGCAAGGAAGGCTGACGATGCGTTGACCGTCGAGCATTACTGGGCGCGAGCGATCTGGGCCTTGAGGTGTGTTCCATCATGCGGGGTAAGGGTCTTCAATGCTCGGAGCCCTGGCAACGTGCGTCAGGCTGCGCCTGTAACGCCCACAGCGCACACAATGCACACGGCCGTTTTGCCCGTATTTTCTCGGGCAGGTCACTGACCTGCGGCTTCTTTCACGTGATTCCGTTCCGCATGTTTCGTGATGACGCATCATGTGGAGTGCGTGGCGATCCTTGAGTCCGCTGAAAAGGGCCGCTGACCTGCCGTTTCTCCGAGTGTGCGTTACGTGCGTTACGTGCGATATTTTGACGCATATTCGACGCACGTGACGCACGTTTGACGCACGGACGGCACGGTTTCTGATGGGGCGTCATGCGCGATTGGTGACCGCCGGGCGGAGCCCTCGATTGGGTGGCGGTGGGCAGCTTGCAGTGGCCGGGGCGCTGGCTGCCGAGCTGTTGACTGCCGCTGCCTATCCGCCTCTCGATAGTGACGTTCCGTGACACGAGGTTCGCGTGCTCGTGAGGGGGCGTCCGCTGGGTCAACCGCTCCCGATCCGGTGGCGGCGAGGTCCTCGGGCTTTTCGTCTACAGGCGGATCACGATGAGGGCGGTGTCGTCGGTGAGGTCGGCCGCAGGGATGAGGCGGGTCAGAAGTGTGTCGGCGAGCTGGTCCGGGTCCGCGGCGCTGTGTTCGGGGCGGGCGCCGAGCGGTGGGTCGCTGGCCTGGTCGAGGTAGGTGACGGTGTCATCGGGGAGCCGGAGCACGGGTGGGGTGGCCCGCGCTGCTGTAGATGAGGGTGCGGGCGTTCCAGCCGACGAGGACGCAGGCGGCGGTGGTGGATACGGCGCCGTCGACGGAGCGGGCGTACAGGCTGAGAACCTCCAGGGCCGGGGCGGGGTCGTCGGAGACTCGGGAGGCGGCGGACACGGTGCGCTGCCGAGCTGGCCCATGACGCCGGCCGCGACGGCCGTGCGGCAGCCCTCAGGCAGGTCGACGAGGGCGTACCAGTCGCTGCACACGTTCAGGCTCCCACCGCTGGCCGGTGGCACACCGCGGCCCGGTGGTGGCCGAGCGGCGGGGCGCGGGCAGCATCGCCTCCTGCAGGTGGAGGGCGACCTCTCCCTCCCGGGCGTGGGCTTGACGCAGGCGCTCGTTGACCTCTTGCAACTTCCGGGCGCGGGGTAGAGCTCGCTCGGCGCGCGGTCCGCCCGGTCGGCCGCCGCGGGCGCGGATGAGTTCGGCGACCGCTTCGACCCGGTGCAGCAGCAGAGCCACGGTGCCGTCAGGAGCGACCGGGCTCCAGTACGGCTCGTCCCACACCCCGGGCCGGTCGGGGTACCCCACGTCGTAGTCTGCACGGCCATGGTGTCGGGCTCGCCGGTGTCCGCGACTGGCGCAGTGAGGCATACAGGTTGCGCATACCGGTCGCGGCGGGTCGTTCGGATTGTGGGGGAAGACGTCGAACAGGTACCGGCCGATCAGCTGCTCAAGGGGCTGGCCCGACATCGACAAGAACGCCTCGTGGCATCCGCGTACGCCAGATCGCGGAGTGCAACCGCTCCCGGCAGCGCGTGGAACGATTTCTCGCTTGAAGGGGCCGGGCCGGTCTGAAGGCTGCTTGGTGCTGCTGGCATGGATGCCGCATGTGGATGTCGTCGTGACGCCGCCCGTGGAGCGGGAGCGAGTCGAATTCGGTGCGGAGGTGGTGGTCGGACAGGCGCCTTGCTCGGGTTGTCGATGTGCGTGAACGAGGGGAAGGTGGCTGGAGCGGGCTGTCGCGCCGCGGCTGCTCGGGCCTCCCTGCGCAAGAGCGGTGGCTGCGGTGGAAGGCGTCAAGGAAACGTCGCCGGTAGGGATCCGGCGGCATGCCTCCGATCGGGTGTCGTGCGTTGACAGGCGGGACTGCTTGTCTGATGCTTTAATCAGTTCTGCTGAGATGGTCAGTGGGTGTGGGTGGGCACCTTCGGATGCCGCCGTGGCATCCCTTACCTGGCCGAATGGGAAATTCTGCGCCGACTGACAGCGTGGGCGCTCGATCCCGAGGAGAAGTGCCATGGGTGAAAAGGATCTGCAGGACAGGTTCCAGAAGCTGCCTGAGGCCGTCCGGGAGAAGGTCGACTCGGCGCTGGCGGACGCGAAGATCGCGCTGAAGTTGCGTATCGCCGAGCTTCTGGCCGACAAGGAGGAGATGGCCGAGCACGCCGTCACCACTGCCGGCCGGATCGGCGCCAAGAGCGGCGAGGTGTCCGAGCTGACGACCATCCTGCCGCTGAAGCCGGACGGCGCGAAGCAGCTGCGGAAGTTCTTCAAGCTGGTCGGCGGGAACCTGGCGGGCGCAGGTCAGGTCGGCACGCTGCACAACATGCGGTTCGTGTTCCTGGAGAACGACACGAAGCTGCTGTTCGCGACTGCCTTCGACGGCGAGTGGGACCCCTACATCGACGACTTCGCCACCAAGATCCCCGACTTCATGGACTACCTGTTCAGCAACGTCGAGGGATGGCCCGGTATCACCTCGCCGGACGTGAAGGAGTTCATCGTCAAGCACCAGCTCCCGGCGGAGGCGTGGTACGTCGCGCACCCCGACCTCACTGTTGCGGAGGCCGGTCGGCTCAAGCGGCAGGAGGCCGCCGTGCAGCGGTTCCTGTCCGACCTCAACTGACGGCAGGCGCGACATGCCTTCTCCGCTGTTCCGGCGTCTGCGCCGCCCGCCCACGCTGGATCTCGACGACATCCAGGCGACCTTGCTGCGGGCCCGACCCGAGCCCTACTTCGGTACCCACGCGATCCTGGAGATCGCTGACGCTGCAGGGGGCAGGGAGCTGCTGCGTCGGCTGGCCCCGAGGGTGACCTCGGCGGCCCGCTGGGACGAGCCGCAGCCGTCCTGGCTGGCTCTCGCCCTCAGCTACCAGGGGCTGGTGGCGCTCGGCGTACCGCAGGAGTCACTGGCCTCCTTCCCCGCCAACTTCCGTGCCGGGATGGCCGCCCGCGCCGAGCGGCTGCGGGACACCGGCGTGAACACCCCGGACCGCTGGGAGTTCCCCTTCGGCACCCCGCGCGTGCACATCGCCGTCACGGTGTATGCCGCCAGCGAGGACGACTGGCGGACCGAAGTCGGCGCCTATGAAAAGGAACTGGGCGAGGTCCCTGGCGTCCGGCTGCTGTCGCACCAGGACTTCGCGGCCGACGGGTTCAACGTCTTCGGATACCGGGACGGCTTCAGCCAGCCGGTGATCGAGGGCAGCGGCGCCGAACCCCTGCCCGGCGACGGACGGCCCATCAAGGCCGGTGAGTTCGTCCTCGGGTACCCGAGCGAGACCGGTACGCCGCTGCCCGTACCGGCCCCGGACGTCCTCGGTCGCAACGGCACGTACGTCGTCTTCCGCAAGTACCACTCCCACGTCGCCGCCTTCAACAAGTGGCTGCACGACAACGCCTCCACCGAAGCCGAACGCGAACTGCTGGCCGCCAAGCTCGTCGGCCGCTGGCGCAGCGGCGCACCTCTCGCCCTGACCCCGGAGCGCGACACCCCCGCGATCGGTGAGGACCCGAACCGGATCAACGACTTCGACTACTCCGCCGACCCACGCGGACTGTGCACCCCGCTCGGCTCGCACATCCGCCGGATGAACCCGCGCGACACCAAGCTCACGGTTCTCACCGACGTCAACATCCGCCGCATCATCCGGCGCGGCACCTCCTACGGCACCCCTCTGCCCCTGGATCGCCTCAAGGACGACGGCACACCGCGCGGCCTGGACTTCATCGCCCTCGGCGCCCGCGCCATCGACAACGTCGAGTTCCTCCAGAGCGAATGGGTCGGCTCCGGCAACTTCATGGGCCTGGGTAAGGAGAAGGACCCGATGATCTCGCTCCAGGACAAGGGCGCCTACTTCACCGTGCCCGGGACCCCGCCCCGCCGGGTGCAGAACATCCAGTCCTTCAACACCCTCCTCGGCGGCGAGTACTTCTTCATGCCCAGCTTGTCCGCCATCCGCTGGCTCAGCAGCAACTGACCCCCCACCCCGCGCGAAGGCACTCCCCATGACCTCGTACGTCCGCTACAGCCCCGACCTCGAACAGCCCTTTCCGGACGAGGGCGAACTCGTCCGCCAGGTCGTCGCGGCCATGGGCAAAGCCAACCAGCAGGTCGCCGACAAACACCGGCACGGCCTGCGCGACGCCCACGCCAAGAGTCACGGCGTCCTCGCCGGCGAACTGCGCGTCCAGCCCAACCTGCCCGCCCACCTCGCTCAGGGCCTCTTCGCCGAACCGGCCACCTACCCGGTGATCGTCCGCTTCTCCTCCGCCCCCGGCGACCTGCGCTCCGACCAGGTGCCCGTGCAGCGCGGTATCGCGATCAAGGTGATCGACGCACCCGGACCCCGCGCCATCGACGACGGCTTCACCACCCAGGACTTCCTCCTGGTCAACCACCCCACGCTGCCCTTCGGCAACATCGCCGAGTACGCCAAGCTCCAGGACCTGCTGGAGAAGCAGCCCCGCCAGAGCGACCAGCAGCTCCAGCTCACCGGCGCGGCCGCCCGCGTGGCCGCCAAGGCCCTCACCCGCTCCGGACGACCGCTCCCGCCGACCGTCGAGACCCTGGCCGCCGCCAACGATCACATCCTCGGCGAGACCTTCCACTCCATGGCCGCGCTGCGCTACGGGGACCATGTCGCGAAGATCTCCGCCGCGCCCCGCTCGGCGAACGTGAGAGCCCTCACCGGCAGCCGCGTCCACAAGAAGGCCGGCGAGTCGGCGCTGCGCGACCTCGTCGTCGACTTCTTCGCGCACGACAGCGCCGAGTACGACATCCGCGCCCAGCTGTGCACGGACGTCGAACGGATGCCCGTGGAGGACGCCTCGGTCCTGTGGCCCGAGGAACTGTCCCCGCACGAGACCGTGGCGGTGCTGCACCTGCCCGCGCAGGACGCCTACAGCGACGCCCGCCGCCGTTACGCGGACGACGTCCTGTCCTTCAGCCCCTGGCACGCCCTGGAGGCCCACCGTCCCCTGGGTTCCATCATGCGGTCGCGCCGCGCCGCCTATCCCGCCTCCAGCGACTTCCGCCACCGTGTCAACGGCATCGAGCCCGAGGAGCCGTTCGACATCAAGGAGCTTCCCGCCTGATCAGGCAGGCCGGCTCTGGATACGGCCGCGGATCGTGCAGCGGCTCGCGTGCCAGAATGGTGGTGCCCGTTTCCGTCCGGACTCTTCGAGGTTCCTTCCGTGCCCCAGCCCGTCGGCCGCGTGCCGCAGCGACGCAACGCACGGTCCAACCGGGCACGCATCCTGGCCACCGCTCGCCAGGAGCTCGGGCGAAACCCCGACACCACCCTGGAGGAGCTGGCGCGCGCCTCCGGTGTCGTCAGGCGAACGCTCTTCGGGCACTTCCCCGGACGTGCCGCGCTCCTGGAAGCGCTGGCCGAGGAGGCCGCCGAGGCTCTTCAGGGCGCCGTGGCAGGCGCGGCGGAGGCGACGGAGCCGGCCGAGCGGGCGCTCGCGCGCTTCTCGTTGGCGATGTGGCCGGTGGGAGACCGGTACCGGATGCTCCTGGCGCTCGCCCAGCGGGATCTCGGCGTCGAAAGGGTCGCCGAGATCCTCGAACCCGCCCGTGTCAGGGCGACGGCCGTCGTGGAGCGGGGCCAGCGGGACGGAGTCTTCCACTCTCATCTGCCGCCCGCGGTGCTCAGCGCCGCTCTGGAGGCGATGGCGCTCGCCCTGCTGGAAGAGGTCAACACCGGGGCTCTGGAGGACGACGGCACCCGGGTGGCCGTCACCACGCTCATCGCGGCCGGCGTGCCGGAGGAGCGGGCGGGCGTTGTTGTAGAAGAGGTGGCGGCCTCGGTCGCCCCGGAGGCCGGCGGCGACGGCTGAGCCGCGGCCCGGCCGCAGGCGCGGAAGTGCGAGCGGACCCGGTGCCAAGGCGCTGCCTCCGGGCGACTTCCTGCCTGGTGCACCCCCTTCCGTCGCACCGGGAAGTCCCAGCCGGGGGCCACTCGGTTCTTCCCGGTCGGCACCCTGGACGCACGCAGCAAGAGGAGGGTGTCGGCTGTCCCTTCCGGCACCGTCCGGGGCCGTGCACCGCTCAGGTACGGCCCGTCCTTGGTGGAGGAGGCCGGAACGCTGTCCGGCCTCCGGTCGGCGGCCATGAGCCGCGGTCATGCCGTGGGGTTCAGGCGGCGCCTACGGTCTCGGTCTGCCTCGCCGTCCCGTCCGTCTGCTCCTGACGGTGCTTCGCGACGCGCTTGCGGCCGGGCAGGACGGCGATGACGATCAGCGTGCCGGCGGCCATGATGATGCCGCCGATGAGGCTGGTGTGGGCGATGGAGTGGGCGAAGGACTCGTGCACCGCGCCGAGCAGGGCCTGGGCCTGTTGGGCGCCGCCCTGGGGGTTCAGGGCGACCTGTTCGGCGACCGCGATGCCGCCGCCCACCGAGTCCTTGGCGGTGTCCATCGCGGCGGCCGGGAGGTGGCCGCCGACGAGCTCGGTCAGCTTGTCCTTGTAGGACGTGGCCAGCAGTGAGCCGAGGACGGCGATGCCCAGGGCGCAGCCGAGCTCCAGCGCGGTGTCGTTGGCGCCGCCGCCGACGCCGAGCTCCGATTCGGGGAAGGCGCCCATGATGGTGTCGGTGGCCGGGGACAGGCTCAGCCCGATGGCGAAGCCGAGCAGGAGCAGGGGCGCCAGGAAGTCGGTGTACGTCGAGCCCGACTCGATCTGGGTGAGCAGGAAGACGCCTGCCGTGCCGATGGCCATGCCGGTCCCGACCATCAGCTTCACGCCCAGCTTCGGGGCCAGCTTGCCGGTCACCGCGGCACCGACGAAGACGGCTCCGGCGAGCGGCAGCAGTCGTATGCCGGTCTCCAGCGCGTCGTAGCCGAGGACGAACTGCAGGAACTGGGTGGAGTAGTAGATCGAGCCGAAGGTGCCGAAGAAGAAGAACAGCACCGCGAGCATCGAGCCGCTGAAGGGGCGCTCCTTGAACTTCCGCACATTCAGCATGGGGTTGGGGTGGCGCAGCTCCCAGACGATGAAGGCTGCCAGACTCAGGCCGGCGACCACGGCCGCGGCGATCGGGCCGGTGCCCCAGCCGAAGTGCGGGCCTTCGATGGTGGCGTAGACGAGGCTGCCGACCGAGGCGATCGACAGCAGACCGCCGACATAGTCGATGCGGCCCATGCCCTTCGCTTTGGACGGCGGTACCAGTACCAGCGCTCCGACGACGCCGAGGACGGCAATGGGCACGTTCATGAGGAAGGTGGAGCCCCAGGCGTGGTCCTGCAGCAGCCAGCCGGCGGCCACCGGTCCGGCGGCGATGGCGAGGCCGGAGGTGGCGCTCCAGGCCGTGATGGCCTTGGCGCGCTCTGCCCTCGGGAAGACCGCGACCAGCAGGGAGAGGGTGGCCGGCATGACCACGGCGGCGCCGACGCCCATGATCGCGCGCGCGGTGATGACCAGGCCGGTCTCGTCGACCAGGCCGCCCATCACCGAACCGGCCGCGAAGATCAGCAGGCCCAGGATCAGCGCGCCCCGGCGGCTGTACTTGTCGCCGATCGCTCCCAGTACCAGCATCAGCGCCGCGTACGGGACGGTGTAGCCGTCGATGACCCACTGCAGGTCGCTGCTGGAGAGTCCCAGGTCCTGCGTCAGGTCCGGCGCGGCCACGACCAGCGACGTGTTGGCCATCACGACGATCAGCAGGCTGAGACAGAGCACGAGCAAGGCCCACCAGCGGCGTGGGTAGGGCTCGGTCATCTTCTCGGCGGGTGTGTTGGCAAAGAGCGGCATCGAGGGCTCCTCGGCGGGGGGAGAGAGAAAGCGGGAGGCTTCGGGGGAGAGGATCGGCGCGGGCGCGGCTGTCTGCTTGCGAGGCACCGTCGGGCAAGTTAATTGCCCATCCATGTGCAGGTTAGCTAATTGCTCGCTAGTGTGCAACTATTGAGTCGCCTTCCCCGCCGCTGACCAGAGCTCCCGACCTGACCTGCCCGAGGGTGTGGTGTGGCGCACGGTGTCCGGTCACCAACGGCCGACCCGGCCCGCTGAGCCGGGTGCTGGAGGGGCATCCGCTGGGCCTGCTGGAGTGCGTGAACGCCGGGACCTGGCCCGACGACGGCACCCGCACCGCGACCGCCGCGCTGATCGCGATGGGTGCGGACGGTGACCGAGCCGCGGCCTGCGTCCGAGGGCTCGGCCGGCCCGAGTGCATCGGCGCCCTCGTCTCAGAGACTCATCCCGAGAAGTTCCTGACCGCCTTCTGGAGAGCACTCCCATGTACCAGCCCCAGCCCGATGACGGACGCGCCGGCGAGCCCTACCGCGGCGATTCCTTGTCCACGGGCTTCTCTGCCCCGAGGGGGCGGCTCCTGATCGTCGTCGCCGCTTCTATGGCGGCGTTGCTGACTGGTGGCGTCGCGGTGGACCGGATCGCGGCGGCCCGTGCGGAGAGCCGTACGGCCGAGGCGTTCCAGCACGGCATGGGAACCGCGGATCGGCCGTCGGTACGCGTCAGCGGCTTCCCCGTGCTCACCCAGCTGGCGAAGGGCAGCCTCCGGCACATCGACCTGGCCGCCCATGACATACCCGCGAACGGCTCGACTCGGCCCCTGCCGGTGACGAAGCTGACCGTACGCCTTGACGGGCTGAAGACCTCCGGGAGTGCTGAGGAGGCTCACGCCGACCATGTCGAGGCGACCGCGTTCCTCTCGTACGGTGACGTGTCGGGCGCGCTCGGTGTGCGGATGTCACCAGGTGGCGAAACGGACCGGATCGGTGCGACGGCCGTTCTGCCGGTCGTCGGCGACGTCACCGTGAGCGCGGCCGTCTCGGCGGCAACGGGCAACCGCATCGCCTTCACGGATGTCCGCACCGTCCGGGGCGAGCTGCTTCCTCCGCTGAAAACGCTGCTGGACAGAGCCCTGGAAGATCCCATCCCGCTGGAGAGCGTCCCCGAGGGGCTGCACCTGCGATCCGTCACCACCACGCGGGACGGAATCGACGCCGCCTTCACCGGCCGCTCGGTCGCCTTCCGGCAGGGTTCGTCCGCCGCCGGGTAGGAGCGGTCGTCTCAGACGGGGCCGGGGAGGGGGCGCCGGGCGACCTCGTGGGCGTCGTCCGGTGGTACGCCCAGCATGCGCAGGGCCATCTCGGCCAGGTTCACCGCAGCCTCGTCACCGTCCACGTCGGGGCGCGCGAACCTCAGCTCCACCAGGGACAGCAGGGTGCCGCCCAGTGCGGACAGGGCCACAGTCGGGTCGGCCACGGTGAAGCGGCCGGAGGCCGTGCCGACCTCGATGTCACGCAGCGCCCGCCGGGCCAGGCCGTTGTCCGAGTGGATGTGACCGAGGCCGCGACGGCGCAGGACCTGCATCAGTTCAGGGTGGGAGTCGGCCATGCGTGCGCTGAGCCGGAAGCCCGCCGCGACGAGCTCCGCAGGGTCGTCGATCTCCGCCAGGCGCTGGTCGAAGTTCCGACCGTACTCCTCCAGGGCGTCCACCACCGCCGCCTCGAACAGCTCGGCCTTCGACTCGAAGTGGTTGTAGAAGGAGCCGAAGCCCACGTCGGCGCGCTCGGCGATCGCCTGGATGCTGATGCCGGTGTCCCCGCTGTCGGCGAGTATCTGCCGGGCGGCGCGAATGAGGGCGCTACGGGTCTCGGCGCGACGTCGCTCGAATCGGTTGCTGGGCGGGGCTGACGTAGGCATGCGCCAAGTCTAACCGCGCAGGCGATGACGACTGCAGTTCTGATGAATCCATCATTTCCAGCCGGGAACATCTTGACGAAGGAACTGTCAAAGTTGATGATTTCCTCATTACGGCAATGTTGCTCGGAGGACACCATGTCTGAGACCCGCGTCCACGGGGCCGATGCCAAAACGGCCCACCAGGACCTGCATAGCGAACAGGGAGCCCTGAGGGGCGAGCATCCCGGCCGCTCCCGGAATCCCGTGATCAAGGTCGCGGACCTGGCCTGGCTGGAGTTCGAGAAGCCTGACCTGGAGCGAGCCGAGGTCTTCGCCCGGGACTTCGGCTTCCAGATCGCAGCGCGCACCGACAGCGAGCTGTGGCTGCGCGGCACGTTCGCCGGCTCGCCGTGCATGGTGATCCGGCGCGGGCGTACGTCCCGCTTCATCGGCCCGGCGTTCCGTGCGGCGGAGCGTCCCGATCTGGACCGGCTGGCGCGGGCCACCGGTTCCGACGTGCGTGACGCGGACGTACCCGGTGGCGGAAAGACGGTCGACCTGCTCGATCCGTCCGGCTTCCCGGTGCGGGTGGTGCACTGCGGCGAGCAGCTGCCGGCGCTGCCCGAGCAGCTGCCGCTGCTGCTCAACTTCGGTACGGACCATCGTCGTACGAACACCACGCAGCGGCCGCCGCGCGAGCCGTCCCGGATCCAGCGGCTGGGCCACGTCGTCCTGGAGACCCGCGTGTTCGGCCGGGCCCTGGACTGGTACCTGGACACGCTGGGGATGATCGTGTCCGACTTTCTCTTCCTGGACGGGCAGCGCGACCGCGGCCCGACCATGGCGTTCATCCGCTGCGACCTCGGCAGCGTGCCGGCCGACCATCACACGCTGGCCATGCACCTGGGACCGGGGACCGGCTATGTCCACTCCGCCTACCAGGTCACCGACCTGGACTCGATCGCCGTAGGCGGCGAATACCTCAAGGAACGCGGATACCAGCGCAGCTGGGGCGTCGGTCGGCACATCCAGGGCAGCCAGCTCTTCGACTACTGGCGCGACCCCGACCGCTTCATGCTGGAGCACTTCGCCGACGGCGACCTGTTCTCCAGCGGCGTCGAGCCCGGGTGGGCACCCATGTCGACCAGCGGTCTTGCCCAGTGGGGTCCACCGGCCACGCGTGACTTCCTCGGCGCGAGTCCCTCCCCGCAGCGGGTCCGCGACGTCATCCAGGCCCTGCGCGGCGACAACGAGATGGACCCGGCGCGCCTGCTGGGCCTGCTCAAAGCCGCCAAGTCCTGAACACCGACCCCCTCACGAAGGTACTGACATGAGCACCAACGTCCTGCGCACCGCCGACGGATGGTGGGTCGTCCGCGGCCACCGGGCCATCCCTGTCGACACCAAGGCCACCACCACCGCCGAGCTGATCGCCGATCGTGACGCCGTACGAGAGGCGGCTCGCTCGACCGAGGCGGGCACGCCCGTCGCCGACCTGGCCGTCCTCTCGCCGGTCACCACCCCCTGCCGGGTGGTCGCCCAGATGGTCAACTACCGGAGTCACGCCCGTGATTCGGGCTTCACGGGCGACATCCCGCCCGCCTTCTTCCGCAAGGCGTCCGGGTCGGTCAGCGGACCCGGCGACCCCGTCGTACGGCCCTCGCACGTGAAGTTCCTCGACTACGAGGTCGAACTCGGGCTCGTCATGGGCGCCACCCTGCCCATCGGCACCACGGTCGACGAGCGGGACCTGCCGTCGTACGTCGCCGGGCTCGTCGTCACCAACGACATCAGCGCGCGCGACGTCCAGCTGACCAAGACGCAGTTCTACGAGAGCAAGTCCTACCCGACCTTCACACCGACCGGCCCGTACCTCGCCCTGCTGGAGGCGGAGGACTTCGTCCATCTCCTCGACCTCAGGCTGAAGCTGTCCGTCAACGGCGAGCTGCGCCAGGACCGCACCCTCGCCGACATGATCGTCCGCCCGGCGCAGGCCCTCACCCTGCTGGCCCGTTTCCAGACCCTCGACCCCGGCGACCTGCTCCTGACCGGCACGCCCGGCGGCACGGCCCTCAAGGCCCCGCCGAAGCCGGTCGAGAAGGTCGGCGCACTGCTGCCGCCCGCCTTGAAGTGGAAGGCTTTCTTCAAGTCCCAGGCGAAGAACCCGCACTACCTGCACGCGGGAGACGTGATCACGGCGACGATCGCGACCCCGGACGGCCGGATCGACCTCGGCGAGCAGCGAACCTCCGTCACGGACGCGAAGTAGGGACCTGAGGTGAGCCGCACCGAACAGCAGGTACCCGTGGTGATCATCGGCGCGGGACCGGTGGGCGTGACCGCCGCCCTCCTCCTCGCCCGGCGCGGGGTGCGCACCGTCGTCCTGGAACGCCACCGGGACGTCTACCCGCTCCCGCGCGCCGTCGCCACCGACGACGAGGTCCGCAGGATCCTCCAGGCCGCGGGCGTGGGGGAGGAGTTCGCAGAGATAGCCCGCCCCGCGAACGGACTGCGGCTGCTGGACGCCCGGCACCGGGTCATGGCCGAGTTCCGGCGCTCCGAGCACGGTCATCACGGCTACCCGCAGACCAGCATGTTCGACCAGCCCGAGCTGGAGCGACTGCTGCGCGACGCCCTCGCCCGGAACCCGCAATGCGAACTGCGCAGCGGCGTGGAGGTTACCGGCGTCGGCCCGGACACCGCCGGCCCCGTGCGCGTGACTTACCGCGACGACGACGGAGAGTACGAACTGTGGGCCGAGGCGGTCCTCGGCTGCGACGGGGCGAACAGCCTCACCCGCGACGCCATCGGCGCCACGTGGGAGGACCTGCGCTTCGAGGAACGATGGACCGTCGTCGACGTCCGCACGAACGCCGACGTCCGCTGCTGGGAAGGCGTCGACCAGGTCTGCGACCCACACCGCCCGGCGACCTTCATGCGCGTCGGCGAAGACCGCTACCGCTGGGAGTTCCGGCTGCAGGACGAGCGGCAACCGGTGCGGGAGCTGATCGCCCCATGGATGCCACCCTCCCACGACGGTGACTTCGAGATCGTCCGCGAGACCCAGTACACCTTCCGGGCGCGCATCGCCGACCGGTGGCGCAGCGGACGAGTCTTCCTCCTCGGCGACGCCGCCCACCTCACCCCGCCGTTCATCGGGCAGGGGCTGTGCGCGGGCCTGCGTGATGCCTACAACCTCACCTGGAAGCTGGCCCGCGTCCTGGGCCAGGGCGGCGACGAGCGGCTGCTTGACACGTACGAGAGCGAGCGCAAGCCGCACGCACGGCATGTGATCCGGCTCGCGGTCGCCATGGGCTGGGCCATGACCGGCGGCCAGGACGGCGCCGCCGGACTACGCCGCAGGATCCTGGCCGCTGCCTGCCGCATACCCGGCCTCACCGCGGCGGCGGGCCGGGACCTCAGCCCGTCCCTGACCGCCGGGCCCCTCGTCCGGCGCCGTATGCGCAGGGGCCTCGCGGGCACCCACTGCCCGCAACCATGGGTGGCACTCGACGGACGGCGCATCCGCCTCGACGAACTGCTCGGCGACTCCTTCACCGTCCTGACCGCCGCCGAACCCTGGCCCGCACTGAACGCCCTCGCCCACGCGCTCGGCGCCCGGACGATCCCTGTCACCGGCCTCGGTGACGACGGCACTCTCGCGGCCTGGCTGCGCGCCGGCAGGGTGGATGCCGTCCTGCTGCGCCCCGACCACGTCGTCATGGACGTCGTTCCGGCCGGGAGGCACGACTTCACCGACACCGCCGCCTGGGCGGCCCTCCTGCACACCACGCGCAGCACCCTCCCCCTCCAACAGACCGCCGAGAAGAGCCTGCTGAGGAGCGCCACACGATGACCAGGCCGGACCCCTTCACGACTCCTGACCCCAAGGCCGTCGTGAACAGCCGCATCATGGACTTCGCCCGCCACGCCGGGCTCGACGGCACCGACTACGCCACCCTGCACCACTGGTCGGTCACCGACCTGGAAGGCTTCTGGCGCGCGGTGTGGGAGTACTTCGACATCGAGTCCGACACCCCGTACGAGCAGGTGCTGGCCGAGGAGCGGATGCCGGGCGCCCGGTGGTTCCCCGGCGCCACCCTCAACTACACCCATCACGCCCTGCGCAACCTCACCGACGACGCCGTGGCGATCATCGCCCTCGACGAGACCGGCTCCAGTCACGAGGTGACCGGCGGCCGGCTGCGCGCCCAGGTCGCCTCCGTCGCCGCCACACTGCGCGATCTGGGCGTCGGCAAGGGGGACCGGGTCGTGGGCTACCTGCCCAACACCCCGCACGCCATCGTCGCCTTCCTCGCCGCCGCGAGCCTGGGCGCGGTGTGGTCGGTCTGCGGGCAGGACTACGCCCCCAAGGCCGCCGCCGACCGCTTCGCCCAGCTCGAACCCACCGTCCTGATCGCCGCCGACGGCTACCTCTTCAACGGCACGACCCACGACCGCCGCGAGGCCGCCGGTGAACTGGCCGCGCATCTCCCGACGTTGAAGGCGACGCTACTGGTGGACCACGTGGGCCTGCCGTGGCCTTCGCGAGCGTTCCCGTCGCTGGTGGTGCCGTGGGAGGACGCGTCCACCCGCGCCGAGGAACTCACGTGTACGCCGGTGCCGTTCGACCACCCGCTGTGGGTCGTGTTCTCCTCCGGCACCACCGGTCTGCCCAAGGGCATCGTCCACGGTCACGGCGGCGTCCTGCTGGAGCACCTGAAGACCCTCGGCCTGCACTCCGACCTCGGGCCCGGCGACCGTCTGCTCTGGTACACCACGACCCACTGGATGATGTGGAACCTGGTCGCCTCCACCCTGCTGACCGGCGCCACGACCTGTACGTACGACGGCAGCCCCGCACCCTTCGCCCGGCTCGACGTCCTGTGGGAGCTGGCCGCGCGCCACCGGGTGACCGTCTTCGGCACCAGCCCCCAGTACCTGCTGGGCATGGCCAAGTACGGCATCGACCCCTCGGCACACGACCTGTCGTCGATCCGCGTGGTCGGCTGCACCGGCTCCGCCCTGCCGGCCTCCGCCTACCCCTGGGTCCGCGACCACGTCGGCGACCACGTCCTGCTCGCGTCCACCAGCGGCGGCACGGACGTCGTCTCCGGCTTCGCGGGCAGCGCCCCCAACACACCGGTCTGGGCCGGGGAGCTGTCCGCACGTCATCTCGGGGTGGCCCTGGCCGCGTACGACGCCGAGGGCCTCCCGATCGTGGACCAGGTGGGCGAACTGGTCGTCACCCGCCCGATGCCGTCCATGCCGCTGTACTTCTGGAACGACCCCGACGGCACCCGCTACCGCGACGCCTACTTCTCCTCCCACCCCGGCGTCTGGCGGCACGGCGACTGGATCACCGTCACCGGACACGGCTCCGTGATCGTCCACGGCCGCTCCGACAGCACCCTGAACCGCAACGGCGTACGCCTGGGCAGCGCCGACATCCACGACGCCGTCGAACGCCTCCCCGAGATCACCGAGGCCCTCGTCATCGGCGCGGAAGAACCCGACGGCGGCTACTGGATGCCCCTGTTCGTCGTCCTCGCAGACGACGCGACCCTGGACGACCCGCTCCGCGAGAAGATCAAGGAGGCGATCCGGACCGGCGCCTCACCCCGCCACGTCCCCGACGAGATCCTCGAAGTCCCCGGCATCCCGCACACCCGCACCGGCAAGAAACTCGAAGTCCCCGTCAAGCGCCTCCTCCAGGGCGCCCCGGTCGAGCAGGTCGTCAACCCGGCAGCCGTGGACGCCCCCGACCTCATCGACCACTTCGCCCGCCTGGGCGCCGAACGCCGGAGGCGGCCGGCGTGACCACCGCACAGGTCACCCTCGCCGCCGTACTGTCCCTCGTCTTCCTCCCGCTGAGACTGGGGAAGATCGCCGCGGTGCCGTTCATGCGGCAGGCGGCAGCACACCTCGGCATGCCACCGGGCCTCTACCGCGTCGTCGGCACCCTGGAAGTGGCCGGAGCCGTCGGACTGGTAATCGGACTGGCTTCCGCCCTACTCGGGATGACCGCCGCGATCGGACTCGCGCTGCTCATGACCGCGGCAGCAGTGGTCCACCTGCGCCACGGCGATCCGCCCATGCGGGCCCTACCGGCCGCCGTCCTGGCCCTGGCGGCGGTGGCGTACGCCGGGGCGACGGTCGCAGCCGGCTGATGTCCTAAATGTGCGCCGTCGCGACGCATGAGACCTTGTCGCCCCCGACGGATCACGGACCGTCCTCCGTCTGCTCGGCCGGCTTTGAGCTCGTAACACGATCTTGCTGAAGAGTCCTGGTCAGCCCGGTACGTCGGCGGTAGCGAGGTCGAACTCGGTCCCGGCGACCTGCTGGTCTGGGACAGTGAACTGGCGCACGACTTCGAGGTCGTGGGGGACCACCGTGAGCTGTACCTGCTCCTGCCCCGCGAGCGGCTGCCCCAGGCGATTGCCGGAAGTGCCTCCCGCGCCGGCGGTGTCGTTTCCGTGCGGCCAGGGTCAGGGCTCGCCTCGATCGCTGCCGCTCAGCTGCAGGCCATCACGCGCGAGTTCGACCACCTGTCCGACGCGGATCTGGCCGTTGCCTCCCAGACCTTCTTCGACACCCTCGAAACGGCCCTCGTCCCCGCTCCGGAGCAGCCTGTTTCCAGCAGCGCCCGCGAGGCGCTGCTCATACGGACCCACCGGTACATCGAGGACCACCTGGATGATCCGGACCTTTGCGCTTCCTCCATCGCCGAGGCGTTCGACATCTCCGTTCGCACGCTGCATCTCGCTCATGCCGGTACGGGCGCAACAGTGGGTCGCTGGATCCGGGAGCGTCGCCTGAAGGCCTGCAACCGGGACCTCTCACGTGCGCATGGCGGCACGACGGTCACCGACGTTGCCTTCCGCTGGGGCTTCAGTAACACGGGCCACTTCAGCACAGCCTTCAAGCAGGCGTTCGGCGTGACACCCAGCAGCGTCTTGCTCCAGGGCCAGCACAGCCGGACCGGCACGGACAACGGCTGATTCCGAGGCACACCGCCCTGCCGAGTCGAGCCCAGTGGGTAGCAGGATCGCGAAAAGCCCTCTGAGGACGTCGTCCGTGGGCTGGCATGCAGCCCAGGCGGAGCAGGATGTGCCTGCGTCTGAGCTCGCGACGAGTCCGGACAGCAGCGGTTCACCGACCGGTGTCTCCCGGTCGCCGGCGACCAGGCGTCCACCTTGGTCGTCCGGGTGCAGGTGCGGCAGCCCGCCCGCCATCCACAGCCGCAGGTCACCCCACGTCAGAAGTGAGCCGCCGCTTCGCGCCGCGTCCTTGATGACGTCCCCGGGTGATGGCGGCCAGTTTGTGGATTGACTCGATCGGCAGACGGTCCGCTATGGCGCCGCACGACGCTTGTGGTGCCGTACGCCGTTGTGCGGCGGTTCAGGCGCCGAGGGCGGGGAGGACAACGGCGTCGATGTAATGGCTCACGAAGGCTCGGTCGGGCGACTTGTCCTCGATCAACTGACGGGCGATCAGGGCACCGAGCAGCATGTGCGGCACGTAGGTCAGGGTCGGCGAGGCCGCGCTGATCTCACCCCGCTCGACCGCCCGGGCGAGCACCTTGTCGAGTCCCGTCAGCTCCGGGTGGACGAGCAGTTCACGCAGCGCCTGGAACAGATCGGGATGGGTGTGCACGGCCTGGACGAGGCCGCGCATGAGCGAGGCGTTCCTCATCATCTGCCGGTCGTCCAGTTGCGCCACCATCGCCCGGAAGTCACCCCGCAGGGATCCGGCGTCGACACCGGCAAGGGTGGCGGGCTTTTGATGGCGTAGCGCCATGGCGACCAGCTCCGGCTTGCCCGTCCACTGGCGGTAAAGGGTGGCCTTGCTGCACTGGGCCCGGGCGGCCACGGCGTCCATGGTCAGGGCCTCGTAACCGGATTCCCGCAGCACATCGAGCACGGCCTCGTGCATCTCTGCCTCGCGCTCGGGCGATATCCGCCTACGCGGCCTCGCGCGGTCCGGCCGCGCGGACGCTGCTGACGTCTTGCGCTCGGCCTCCGTCAACATCAGCGACTCCCTCGAACGGAACCGTTCCGTGCGAGGAGAATCTATCCCGAGGAAGCATGAATACGAAACCGTTTCGGTAGTGAAAAGGGACACGGGTGAAGCCCGGCCCTGACGATCGATCCGGGCCACCTGGGAAACTGGACCACGAGCACACTGGAAGGGACAGGCATGGCACGCACGTCACCGGCCGCGGCGAAGCGTGGACGGCCCCGCGACCCGGGCGCGGATGAACGCATACTCCAGGCGGTCGTGGACGAACTCGCCGAGGTCGGCATCGCTGGTTTCCGTATCAACTCCGTCGCCGCGCGTGCCAAGGTCGCCAAACGAACCCTCTACTCGCGCTGGCCCGAGCGCGAAGATCTGATCCTGGCCGGCCTGGCCACCTTGTCCGTGCGGCTCGACCCGCCGTGCACGGGCAGCCTCGAAAAGGACATACGGCTTCTCTACGACGCCATGGCCGAGCATCTCGCCAGCCCCCGCTGGCTGATCGGAGCTCACTGCAGCTTCGAATTCCCCGACCACCCCGAGCTCTACGCGACGTTCCAGCGCGACTGCATCGACCAGCCGCTGGCCGTCATCGAGGACGTCCTCCGCGACGCCCAGGTGCGCGGCGAACTCCGCAGCGACATCGACCGCTCCGTGGCCGCGGAGACCTTCGCGGCGTCGATCGGCGGGTTCAGCACACACATCGCCCGCCTCCGCGGCATGAACACGCACGCAGTCCGTGACCGGTTCCTCGACCTGTTCCTTCATGGGCTGCGCGCAGTCGCAGACGCGGGATCAGGCTGACCGCTCCCCTCCGCGGGATGAGGGCGTGATCGCCCTTGGGCGTCGTGATCCGTGCGTGAGTCCGGTCTACTGTGCAGTTCCTTCCCGCACTCCTGCGTGCCCTCGGACTCCTGGCCCGCGCGGACGACCGCGGCGACTCGGTCGTGCAGATCGCACCACCCCTGATCGCCACCCGCGACGAACTCGACCACATCGTCGATCTGCTCGGGCAGGCCCTGACTGACGCGGACCGCCATTTCCTCCACGCCCGCTGACCATCGAGCCACCCGGCATCGATGACCGCGTGCAGCCCGGTGGACTTCAGATCGGACAGCAAGCGCGCCGCTCGGGCGGTCGCGCCGGCATCGGATGGAGTGCCACCGGGCAGCCTGGCCTCCTCGGCGGCAGCCGCCCCGGGGCGGTGGGGCCGTTTGCCTCGTCGAAGTCGGCGATCAGCTCGTCCCGGTTGTAGCGCTCGATCTGCCGCTGCGCGGAAACGCCACGCGTGTCGAACCACTCACGGATCGCTCGCAGGATGCCAGCGGTCAGAAGGACGGAGCCACCACTACTGGAGCCGTCGCCGGGCGGGTAGTCGGTGTCGTTGCCAGTCGTGACGCAAAGGGCATTCGGGAACGCCAAACTGCGCGATTCGGCTGCGTGGTGCCCCAGCTGCCCTTCGGACGTGCGTCAGAGGTCGCACGTAGCGCCCGTCATGCACATGATGCACATTGATCTTGTGTCCGTTTCGCGGCCCGCGCGCCGCTGACCTGCGGTTTTCTTCGACATGTTTTGTGTGGACCTGTTTTTGTGACGCACCACGTGGAGTGCGTCGCGATCCTGGAGCCCGCCGACAAGGGTCGCTGACCTGCTGTTTCTGCGAATGCCGCCACCGTGCATGGTGGCGGCATGTGCACGTTGCCGGTGTCCCGTCGACAGCGCCCTCGTGCGCGCCGTCGCGGTGTGACGCGGGTCACATGAGGTTCCTGTCAGGGATCGAGGTCCTGCCCCGCTCAAGTCGCTGAGAGCAAGCGAACAGACGGGAGCACCTCATGAAGCACCGCATCGTCGTCCTCGGCGCCGGGTACGCGGGGTCCTACGTGGCAGGGACCCTGGCGCGCCGGCTGGCACCGGCGGACACCGAGATCACCGTGGTCAACGCCGAACCGGACTTCGTCCAGCGGATGCGGCTGCACCAGCTCGCCGCCGGGCAGGAGATCGAGGCTCCCCGGCTCACCGATGTCTTCGCGGGCACGGCGGTGCGGCTGCGTGTCGGCCGCGTCACCGCCATCGACCCCGACCGCCGGGTCGTCGCAGTGGCCGACACCGACGGCGGTGGCGAACTCGGCTACGACACGTTGCTGTACGCGCTCGGCAGCCACGGGGCCGACCGCGGCGTCCCCGGGGCGGCCGAGCATGCCTTCGACATCGCCGCCCGGCCGTCGGCGCGGCGCCTGCGCGAGCGTCTGGACCGCCTGGAGGGGCGCGGCGAGAGCGGCCGTGTGGTGGTCGTCGGCGAAGGGCTGACGGGCATCGAGACCGCCACCGAGATTGCCGAATCCCGGCCCGGCCTGTCGGTGACACTGGTCGCCCGCGGCGAGCTGGGCGCCGCGCTCTCGGCGGGTGCGCGTGGCCACCTGCGCGAGGCGTGCGCCCGCCTGGCCGTCACCGTCGTGGAGCACACCAGTGTCGAAGCCGTCGAAGCCACACGGGTGTTGTGCGCCGACGGCACCGTCCTGGCGTCCGACGCGACCGTGTGGACGGCCGGATTCGTCGTCGGGCCACTCGCCGCCGCGAGCGGCCTGGAGGTCACCGACGACGGTCGCATCACGGTCGACCGCACCATGCGGTCGGTGTCGCACCCGGACGTCTACGCCGTCGGCGACAGCGCCTTCGTCGTCGGTGACAACGGCCGGCCGCTGCCGATGTCCTGCGCCTCGGCCGGCTACACGGGCCGGCAGGCCGCGGGAGCGGTCGTGGCGCGTCTGACCGGGCGTGAGATCCCGAACACCAAGCTGGAGTACGTGGGCAACCACATCAGCCTCGGGCGGCTGGACGGGATCATGCAGATGGTCGACGGGGAAGGGCGGGCCAAACCGAGGTTCCTGGGCGGCCGGAAAGTCGCGCGGATCAAGAACGGCATCATCAGGACGGCGCTGTGGGCGACCTCCCACCCGACGTTCGGCCTGCCCAAGCGCAAGCACCGCCTGGCGGCCCCGCAGAACACGCTCGCAGAGAAGGCGGTCGCGTAACTCTCCGGTCCGCGCCGCGGGGTCGGTCCCCGACCACCGCCGCGCGGCCGGCCGAACCGTCGCCGCTTCGGCCGGGCACATCATCCGTCCCCGCAACGTCCTGCCCGTACAGGCAAGATGGCCCGGTCAGAGTCGTCTTCCACCGCACCGCTTGGGGTGGTCCACATGGACAGCGCCACCACTGATCGATTCGACACCGACCGGTTCGAGGCCGGTCGGAGCCGGCTCGCTTCGCTGGCGTACCGACTGCTCGGATCCGCCACCGATGCCGAAGACGCCGTGCAGGACGCCTACTTGCACTGGCAGGCAGCGGACCGGCAGCGGATCAGGGTGCCGGAGGCGTGGCTGACCAAGGTCGTCACCAACCTGTGCCTCGACCGGCTCCGCTCGGCACAGGCCCGCCGTGAACGCGCCGTCGGCGCCTGGCTGCCCGAACCGCTCCTCGACAGCGACCCGATGCTCGGCCCGGCCGACACCTTCGAGCAGCGCGAATCCGTCTCCCTGGCCGTCCTGATGCTCATGGAGCGGCTGTCACCCGTCGAACGGGCCGTCTACGTCCTGCGCGAGGCGTTCGCCCACACCCACGCCGAGATCGCCGAGATCCTCGACATCACCGAGACCGCGAGCCAGCAGCACCTCCACCGGGCCCGGCGCCGCGTCACGGCCACACGCCGCGCCGGCGCGGAAGCCGACCCGGCATCCGCCCGCAGGATCATCGAGGAATTCCTCGCTGCCGCCTCCTCCGGGCGCACCGAACAGCTCGTGGCGCTGCTCACCGACGACGCGACAGCGATCTCCGACGGCGTCGGCGGTCGCGCCGAGACGCTGCTGCGGTACGACTCGCCGCCGCGCATCGCCGCCGTCGTGCGGGCAGGCCTCAAGCCCACCCCCGCGAAGCGGCGACTCGCCGGCGGCCCGCTCGCCCTCCACTACGCGCTCGTCAACGGCGCCCCCGCCGTCCTCTTCGTGCTCGGCGACCGCGTCACCGGCGCGGTGACGTTCGACCTCGCCGACGGCAAGATCGCCACCGTGCGCGGCATCTCCGCCCCCACCCGCCTCGCCCGCCTCACCGAAGCCTGGCGACAGCACACACCGGACACACCGCTGATCGACCGTTGGTGACCCGGCGCCGGCCGCGGCCCGGCCACGTGCCCGCCCGGTACACGTCTGCATATGCCCAGGCCCCCCGCCCAGGCATATCGTGGACAAGGGGAACCGGTTCCGCTTCGGCTGAGAGGAGTGGTCGCCATGGCGGGACGTAACCGGGGCGAGGTGGAGGCGGAGATCAAGGAGACGCTGGGGCTCGTGCCTCATTTCTTCTCCGCGATCCCCGACGACCTCCTGGACTACGAGTGGGAGATCTTCAAGAAGCTCGAACTCGGCGAGACGCTGATCCCGAACAAGTACAAGGAGCTCATCGGGATCGCGCTGCACTCGGAGACGAAGTGCCGTTACTGCACGCTGTTCCACACCGAGGCCGCGAAGCTGTTCGGGGCCACGGACGAGGAGATCCAGGAAGCCGTCCACTACGCCAAGAACAGCCTCGGCTGGAGCGCGTACCTCAACGGGATGCGCGAGGACTACGACGACTTCGAGAAGGAACTCGGCCAGATCAAGGAATACCTGTCGTCGAAGGGCTGATCATGCGCCTGGAGTGGGCCCGGCCCGGAGTCCTGCGGGCGACCGCCCACGCCTTCGAGTTCGCGGCCCTCGTGGCCGCCGCCCGTTACGTGGTCGAGTCCGCTCCGCCCGACATCCCCGAGGAGTCGCTGGAGCAGCTCAGAGCAGTGCTGAGCGGTTACGACGACCAGGCACGCCGCCTTCACGAGGCACCCGCCGCATCGGAGGAGAAGCCCGACCCCTGACCGTCTCGACCGCCCTGAACCCGCCCGACCCGGCGCCCGCTCAACCCGCCGGGCCACTGTCGCGTCCATCCCCACGGGGCGTCGCAGGGACTCGACGAGGGGCAGGCAGCAGTCATGGAGATCTCCGGCATCTTCACCGCGATCGTGATCGGCATCGTCATCGGCATCCTGGGACGTCTGGTGATCCCGGGCCGTCAGCGCATCGGTGTCCTGTGGACGATCCTCGTCGGCATCGCCGCCGCACTGGTCGGCACCGCCGTCGCCGGTGCGATCGACGTCGCCGATACCCGGGGCGTCGATTGGATCGAGCTCGCCATACAGGTGGGCCTCGCCGCCGTCGGCGTCACCGCCGTGGAGCGGCTCAAGGGACGACGCTGATCGTCAAGAGACGCGTCAAGCATCAAGCATCGAGAGACGCGTCAAGACATCGCTTGGGCCATCAAGGCATCGCCTGGGCCATCAAGACATGGCCTGGGCGATCAAGATGACCAAGACAATCAAGGTGCATCGAGACGCATCAAGGTCATCAAGGCGTCCGCGGTGTCGCCGTCGACCCGCGCGGGGACAGCGACGGGCGGGACACCGGCTCCGTACCGAGCGCGCGCCCCTCGATCACCTCGAAGAGCGCCCTCGCCACATCCGCCCCGAACCTGTGCACGTCATGACTCATCGCCGACAGTGACGGGCGGGTCAGCCGGCACAGCTGGGAGTCGTCCCAGGCCAGCAACGACAGCTCGTCCGGGACCGGGATGCCCAGCTCGGCGGCCACCCCGAGCCCGGCCACGGCCATGATGTCGTTGTCGTACACGATCGCCGTCGGCCGCTCCGGCCGCAGCAGCAGCGCCCGCGTCGCGCGGGCGCCCTCCTCACCGGAGTAGTCGGTCGCGACCTGGGGCCCCGCGTCGAGACCGAGCGAGCCCAGCGCGCTGCCGAAGGCCTGTGCGCGCAGCACGCTGTGACCGAGCCGCTCCGGTCCGCCGACCCGGGCGATCCGGCGGTGCCCGAGCGCCGCGAGGTACCGCACCGCCTCGTCCATCGCGGCCACGTCGTCCCGCCACACCGAGGGCAGCCCGCCGGCCAGGTCCGGGTGGGCGACCGCGACGGCCGGGACGCCGAGCGCCGCGACCGGCGCGACCCGCGGATCGTCCCGGTCCAGGTCGACGAGGACCGTGCCGCCGACCTGCCGCTCGCGCCACCAGGCCTCCTGCAGCCCGATCTCCTCCTCCCGGCTCCCGACGAGCCGCAGCAGCAGCGAGCAGGAACGCTCCGCCAGCACGCTCTGCAGACCGGACACGAACTCCATGTAGAACGGCTCCAGGCCGAGCAGCCGCGCCGGACGGCACAGCGCCAGACCGACCGTGTCCGTGCGGCGCCGCGACAGGCTGCGCGCCGACGCGTCCGGCGCCCAGCCGAGCTCGCGCGCCACCCCGAAGATCCGCTCCCGCGTCGGCTCGGACAGCCCCGGCTTGTGGTTGAACGCGATCGACACCGCGCCCTTCGACACCCCTGCCGCCGCCGCGACGTCCCTGATGGTGACCCGCCGGCCGTCGCCTCTCACGCTCATACCGGCTCCACGCAGAAGAGGGCGGCCCGGATCGCGTTGGCCCCGCAGCCCGGCGCGCCGTGCACCCGGATCCTCGTCGTCTCGCCGGGCAGCAGGGTGACCAGACCCCGATCGGTGTGGGCGTCCGGGGCGAGGCGGTCGGGCTGGAGCAGCAGATCTCGTACGAGCGTATGGGCGGTGACCACGACGTCGACCGTGTCCCGCGACCCACCGACGCTCTCGACCGCGATGTCGAAACGCGGCTCCGGATAGGCGAACGCGCGGTCGCGCGCCTCGAAGTGGAGCGCGCGCAGCCCGTCGGCGTCCGCGACCAGATACTCCTTCGCCGAGCCCGCCGCGGGAACGGCACGCGCCGGCACCGCAAGCCGCAGCACCTCGCGCGCGGGCGCGGTGACCTCCAGCGGCACGCGCGCGGTCTCCGTGCCGTCCGCCCGCATGCGGCGCAGCGTCACCGTGCAACTCCACGCCTGCGAGGACTGGTTGTCGAGGACGAGCACCGGCCCGTCCGGGCCGGGCTGGAGGGTGAGCAGCCGATCCGCGTAGAGGCGGCGCAGCTCGTGGTAGAGCGGCTTGAGGCGGCCGTCGCCGTCGATCGCGGACCAGGAACTGACCGGCCAGCAGTCGTTGATCTGCCAGACGATCGTGCCGGCGCAGCGCGGCCGGTGGGAGCGCCAGTGCTCGATGCCGGTCGCGACGGCGCGCGCCTGGACGACCTGCGTGAGGTAGTGCCAGCGGTCGAAGTCGCCCTCGGGCATCGCGAAATGGCGGGCCAGACCGCGCTGGAGCTTGCCGTTGCCGTCCTCCGCCTTCTGGTGGTGCAGCATGCCGGGGGAGTCGGGGGCCAGCTCCTCACCGGGAAGCGCCCGGCGCAGCGTGGCGAGCGCGGGCGGCGCCTGCCAGCCGAACTCGGCCACGAACCGCGGCACATCGGCCCGGTACTCGGTGTAGTCCACCCGGTTCCACACGTCCCACGAGTGGTGCGTGCCGTGATCCGGATGGTTGGGGTGGTGGTCCCAGGAACCGGACCACGGACTGCCCGCCATGTAGGGCCGCGTCGGGTCGAGCTCGGCGACGACCCGCGGCAGCAGCCCCAGGTAGTACCCCTCGCCCCACGAGTCCCCGGCAAGCTCCTCCTCCCAGCCCCAGTCCCGGAAGCCCCACAGGTTCTCGTTGTTGCCGTTCCACACCACGAGGCTCGGATGCGGCATCAGCCGCGCCACGTTCTCCCGCGCCTCCGCCTCGACCTCCCCGCGCAGCGGCTGCTCCTCCGGATAGGTGGAACAGGCGAAGAGGAAGTCCTGCCACACCATCAGACCCAGCTCGTCACAGGCGTCGTAGAACGCCTCGTCCTCATAGATGCCACCGCCCCACACCCGCACCAGATCGGCGTTCGCCTCCGCCGTCTGCCGCAGTCGCGTCCGGTAGCGCTCGGGCGTCACCCGGGACGGCAGCACGTCGTCGGGGATCCAGTTCACACCTCGTACGAAGACGCGGACTCCGTTCACCACGAACGTGAAGCCGGTGCCGTGCTCGTCCGGCGACCGGTCGATCTCGATGCTCCTGAACCCGACCCGGCGCTCCCAGCCGTCCAGCACCGACCCGCCGTCGAGCAGCGCCACATCGACGTCGTACAGCGGCTGTTCGCCGTATCCGCGCGGCCACCACAACCGCGCGTCCGGCACCTCCAGGACCAGGGTCGTGCCGTCGCCCTCGACCTCGCCCTCCACGGTGACGCCCGCGACGCCGGCCCGCACGGTCAGCGCACGGTCCGCGCCCCGCGCCGTGCGTTCCACGTCGATCCGCAGGTCGACGCGGCCCGTGCCGTCCGCGCCGACCGTCACCAGCGGCCGGACCCGGGCGAGCCGCGCCGTCGACCAGCGCTCCAGCCGGACCGGACGCCACATGCCCGCCGTGACCACGGTCGGACCCCAGTCCCAGCCGAAACTGCACGCCATCTTCCGGATGTACTGGGAGGGCGCCGGATACACGTTCGGCCGGTCGCCCGTCACGCGCCGCACCGCCTCCGCCTCGTCGTACGCGGAGGCGAACTCCACGTCCAGCGGCCCGCTCAGGCCCGTGACGTCGAAGCGGTACGAGCGGTGCATGTTCCGGGTGCGGCCCACCTCCCGCCCGCCGAGCGTGATCCGGGCCGCCGTGTCGAGGCCGTCGAACACCAGATCCGTGCGCTCGTGCCGCTCGTCCGCCGCGGTCTCCTCGGCGGTCACGTCCCGTGTGTACGTCCAGGCGCGGCGCCCCACCCAGTCGACGTCGAGCTCGGCCGAGCCGATGAACGGGTCCGGGATCAGGCCCGCCGCCAGCAGATCGGTGTGCACACATCCCGGCACCTGCGCGGGCAGCGGCCTCCCGTCGTGGTCCAGGCTCCACCCCGAGTCGAGCGGAACGGTGTGCTTCAAAGGCTGCGGGGGCTGCGGGGGCTGCGCGGGCTGCATGGTGCGACTCCCAACTGACGGGCCAGGACCGGGCCATGACCGGTTCACCACCGGTTCACGGACGCTGCGCGCCAACCTAGCCCGCCGCTTCTTAACCGGTCTAGTACGCGTGAGCGGCCGCTCGGTTACGTTGGTCGCCGGGCCTCGCCCCCGGCCGCGACCCGGTCGAGGGACGGCGCCCCGCGACAGGAAGGGGAAGTGTCCGTTGTCCACCGGCAGTCACCACAGCTACTACGAGCCCATCGACGCGTTCCGCTACAAGCCCACCGCGCACGCGGGCGGCGCCTGGGACCCCGACGAGCAGCACTTCAGCCCGCTCGGCGGCCTCGTCGTCCACGCGATCGACCGGCATCTGGCCGCCCGCCCGGAGACCGCCGGGCTCACCGTGGCCCGGATCAGCTTCGACATCCTCGGCAGGCTCGCCCTCGACGAGTGCGAGATCCGGGTGGAGACCGTCCGGCCCGGCCGCACCATCGAACTCCTCGAAGCCGTCGTCCTGATCGCCGGACGCGCCGTGGTGCGCGCCCGCGCCTGGCTGCTCGCCGCTGCCGACACCACGGCCGTCGCCGGCGGCGGACCCGACCGGCTCACCCCGCCCGACGCGCTCGCCCCCTGGCCGATGGCGGACCACTGGCCCGGCGGCTACATCGCCTCGATCGACGTACGCCCCCTCACGCCGCCACGTCCCGGTCGCACCACCGCCTGGATCTCGACGCCGCTCGACCTCGTGGCCGGCGAACCGAGCAGCGCGCTCGCGTCCTTCGTCGCCCTCGTCGACACCGCCAACGGCATTGCCGTGCGCGAGTCGCCGAACGAGTGGATGTTCCCCAACGTCGATCTGACCCTGCACCTGCACAGGCAGCCGCGCGGCCCCTGGACCGGCCTCGACACGACGGTGACCTTCGGCCCGGCCGGGCACGGCGTCACCAGCACGGTGCTGCACGACACCGACGGGCCCGTCGGGACGGCGCAGCAGATCCTCACGGTCAGGCCCCAGCCACAGCGCTGACCTGCACGCTTCGGGGGCTCACGCTTCAGGGATGCGGAAGCCCTGGAACCTCGCCCGGGCGCCGCACCTCGAAGCCGAGCCGCCCGTGCAGCGCGACCGCCGCCGTGTCGGACGCGGCCACATGCCGGAACGGGCGCTCGCCCCGCGCCTCGATCCGGGCGCTCAGGGCGCGGACACCGGGTGGACCCGGCCGACATCCCGGCCGACGCCGTCACCTCCTCCGGCTCCGGCCTCGACCCCGCCGTCTCCCCGGCCTACGCCGACCTCCACACAGATGGCCGCACCCAAGGCTTCGTCGGTGAACCCAACGTCAACGTCCTCGAACTCAACGACGCCCTGCAACAGTTGACGCGCAACAGTTGATCGGCGACCGCCGCCCCCCGGGGACACCGCGCGGGCCGCAGCATGGGGTGGACCGGACCACCCGCCGGTCCGCCCCGCAGCCCCGCCCACCGTCCACGAACCGGACACCCCGCCCGTATGCGTGTCGCCTACAGCTACTGTTCCGGCGGGAGGCACGCACCATGAGCGAGAACCTGGACGACACGAGCACGCGCACCTGCCCCGAAGGCGGCGGTGGCGGCCGGATCGTGGCCGCACTCGACGGCGTCGGCCTGCGCCGCATCACCACCGGCCAGACCATCCTCGACGGCATCGACTGGACCGTCCGGGCCGGCGAACACTGGGCCCTGCTCGGCCCCAACGGCGCCGGAAAGACCAGCATCCTGCGCCTCGTCGGAGCCACCCACCACCCCACCACCGGCACCGTCGAGGTCCTCGGCCACCGCCTCGGCCGCGTCGACGTCCGCGAACTGCGCGCCCACATCGGCCACGTCTCCACCTCCCAGCGCGTCCCCCTCGACCTCCCCGGCCACACCGTCGTCCTGACCGGCCACACCGGCACCGTCCAACCGCTCTGGAAGGCCTACGACACCGAGGTCCGCGACCGCGCCGACGCGCTGCTCGCCGAACTCGACATCAAGGAGCTCGCCGACCGCCCCTACGGAGTCTGCTCCGGAGGCCAGCGCGCCCGTGTCCTCATCGCCCGCGCTCTCATGGCCGACCCCGCGCTGCTGCTGCTCGACGAGCCGTTCAACGCGCTCGACCTGCCCTCCCGCGAGGACCTCATCGACACCATGCGCCGGCTCGCCGCGGGCCGCCCGCACCTGGCCACCGTCACGGTCACCCACCACCTGGAGGAGCTCTCCCCGGCCATCGGCCACGCCCTCCTGCTGCGCGACGGACGCGTCCTCGCCCGCGGCCCCGTGGAGGACGTCCTCACCCCCGACCGGATGACCGCCTGCTTCGGCCGCCCCATCGAGGTCACCCGCCACGCCGGCCGCTGGCTCGCCCGCTCCACGGGTCAGCCGTAACCGGCGCGGTGGACCCAGCACCACCCCGGCCCGCCACGTACGCCCCGTGTGCTGGCCGCCCGCCGTCCCTAGCGTCGTAGGACGAGGCGCAGAGCGCGCCGGACAAGGGGAACGGCGATCATGCGACACCACGGACGGACACCCCGGCACACGGCCCACGCGGAGGCGCTGCGCCTGGTCCGGGTCACCAAGACCTACGGCACGGACGAGGGCGGCGCCGACCGCGTCACCGCCCTCGACGACATCACGCTCAGCCTGCCCGCGGGCACGTTCACCGCCGTGATGGGCCCCTCCGGCTCCGGCAAGTCCACGCTGCTGCACTGCGCGGCCGGACTCGACCGGCCCGACAGCGGCGTCGTCGCCGTCGACGGCGAGGAGATGAGCGGCGGCCCCGGCCCCGCCCGCGGCGAGGCCGCCCTGACCCGCTTCCGCCGCACCCGCGTCGGCTTCGTGTTCCAGCAGTACAACCTGCTGCCCACCCTCACCGTCGCCCAGAACACGATCCTGCCGCTCAAGCTCGCGGGCCGCCGCGTCGACCGGGAACGCGTCGAGCGCGTCCTCACCGACGTCGGCCTCGGCGACCGGCTCGGACACCGCCCCGACCAGCTCTCCGGCGGCCAGCGCCAGCGCGTCGCCATCGCCCGCGCGCTGGTCACCGAACCGTCCGTGATCTTCGCCGACGAACCGACCGGAGCACTCGACACCCGCAGCGCCCGCGATGTCCTGCGACTCCTCCAGGAGGCCGTCCGACTGCACGGCAGGACCGTCGTCATGGTCACCCACGACCCGGTCGCCGCCTCCTACGCGGACACCGTCCAGTTCCTCGCCGACGGCCGGCTCGCCGGACAACTCACCGCCCCGACCGTCGACGCCGTTGCCGAACGCCTCGCCCACCTCGGCGACACCACCCCGAACACCCCGATGGGAGTGTGAACCGTGTTCACCATGCTCGGCCTCGCCCTGCGCTCCGTACGCCAGCGCCCCGGCCGCTTCGTCGCCACACTCCTGTCCGCGTTCCTCGGCGCCACCATCGTCATGACGTTCAACTCGATGCACGACACCGCCGGCGCGGACGGCGTCGACAAGATCAGTTCCGACACCCTCACCACCGCCGCGAGCGTCGTCGGCGGCTACGGCACCCTGCTCGTCTTCTTCGCCATCGCCTCCACGTTGACCGTCAACGTGCGTCAACGGGCCGAGGAGATCCAGCTGTTGCGCCACACCGGCGCGACCCCCGCCCAGATCAAGCGCATGGTCGTCGGCGAAGCCGTCACCGTCGCACTCGTCGCCACCGTCCTCGCCGTCGGCCCGGCTGCACTCGGCGGCTCGCTGCTGCTCGACGTGTTCAAGGACAGTGGCCAGGTCGCCGACTCCGTCCATCACACCTTCGGCCCGATCGCCCTCATGTCCGGCGTCACGGTCACCCTGCTCGCCTCGGCGGGCGCGGCGTTCCTCGCCGTCCGACGCGCCACGAAGGCCGCCGCCGGCCAGGCCAGGCGGCCCGGCCGCGCCCGGAAGACCGCCTCCTGGGCGGCGCTCGCCCTCGGCGCCCTCGCGGTCACGAGCACCTTCGCGATGAACGCCAACGACGCCGCCCTCATGGCGGCCCCCGCCTACGGAGCCATCCTGCTCTCCGTCGGCTTCGCCCTCGTCTCCACCGACCTCCTGCGCGCCGTCCTGCACCGCGCCGAGCCCCTCGTCACCGCCCTTACCGGCGCGAGCGGCTACCTGACCGTACGGAACCTGCGACAGCGCGCCGCACAACTCTCCGGCGTCCTCATGCCGTTGATCCTCTTCACCGGCATGGCCACCGCGACCCTGTACATGCAGGCCGTCGAGAACGACGCGATCAAGTCCTCCGGGCTCACCCGATCAATAGAGGACAAGAACCTCGAAACGCTCAACCTCACCGTGGTCGGCATCATCGTCGTCTTCGCCTGCGTCATGCTGATCAACTCCCTCTACGCGGCGACGGCCTACCGCGTCCGCGAGTTCGGCCAGCAGCGCCTCGCCGGAGCCACACCCGCGCAGGTCCTCGGCGGCGTCGCCGCGGAGGGCGTCGTCCTGACCGTCACCGGCGTGTTCTTCGGCACACTCGCCGCACTCGCGGGGCTCCTCCCGTTCACCGCCGTCCGCACCGACGGGCTGCTCCCGCACCAGGGCCTCGGCATCTGGATCGCGGTGGTGGCCATGGCCGCCACGGCCACCCTGGTCACCAGCCTGGCCACTGCCCGGCGCGGGCTGAAGGTCCCGGCGGTGCAGGCCGTGACCCTCGCCGCGTGACATGCCCGTCCGTGTCGCTGTTGGGCTGAACGGGTGACATGGCGTAAGAATTGACCGGTGCAGACAGTAGTACGAGCCCGGACGGGGTGGGGGCATTGAACAGCCACGACGTCACTGACGAACAGTGGGAAGGGCTCGCTCAGGTCGTACCGCTGCGCAGCCGCAACGAATGGCCGTCCGCGGTCGACCACCGGGCGATGCCCGAGTACGAGACCGAGCCGCGCCGCCGCTTCGTCGTCCTGCGCGTCAACGTCTTCGGTGACGCCCGCGAGGTCGCCGAGACCGTGATGTCCGGCATCCCCGTCCTGCTCGACCTGACCGGCGCCGAGGGCGAAGTCGCCAAGCGCGTCCTGGACTTCAGCAGCGGCGTGGTCCTCGGCCTCGGCTGCGGCATGCACCGCGTCGACCGCAACGTGTTCCTGCTCGCCCCGCCCGGCACCGAGGTCCAGGGTCTCGTGGCCGGGGCGGGCGCGCTCGGCTGACCCCGAGGCCCGAAGCCGTGGCGAGCGGGGCCGTATCGAGCGGGGGCGCCGCCAGGCAAGCCCGGGCGGCATAGTCCCCCGATCGTAGGAAGGTCATCGAGGGAAATCGGTTCTGCCGGGCGCGGACGCCTACGTTCATCGACATGACCGTGCTTCAGCCGGGCGCGCCCGCGTTACCAGGCCCGACCCCGGACCGCCCGTACGTGACCGAGCTGCGGCTCTCGGCCTTCGCTCGACACCGCGGCACCACCGTCCCCCTCAGCCCCTTCACCGTACTGACCGGCCCGAGCGGCAGCGGGAAGACCAGTGTTCTGCGGGCCCTTGACGCGCTCGCCCGGCTCGGCGGGGGAGCGCACCTCACCGAGGTCTTCCCCGACCCCGCCGCCTGCGTCCCCGAGCAGGCCAGACCCGACGCCCAGGACCGCCGCGGATTCCGTATCGGCTGCACCGTCCTGGGACCGGTCGGACCCGTCCGGCTCGACCTGGCCGTCCAGGCCGAACCCGAACTCCGCATCGTCGGCGAGCGCCTGACCGGCCCCGGCGTCACCTACCTGGAGACCGCCCTGCGCGACCCGGGCCGGCGCGACGTCCAGGCCGCCTGGCACACCGCCGGATCCGTCACCGTCACCCGCGGCCCGCTCCCCGACGACCTCCTCGGCACCGCGCTGCTCCCGCTGCGTGTCGCCGGCCGCACCCAGGGCCAGCGCCAGGTGCTGGCCGCCGCGGAACAGGCGGTCGTCGGCCTGCGCTCCCTGTTCGCCTGCGACCCCGAGCCCGCCCGGATGCGCGCCCCCGTCCCGGTCGGCGACGGCATGCTGCTCGCCGGCTGCGACAACCTCGCCGCGGTGCTGCGGCGCACCCGCTCCGAATGCTCCCACCGGCACGGATTGTTGGTCGCCGCGGCCCGCGCCGGACTCGCGGGTCCCGTGCGGGAGGTCCTCGCCGAGACCGGCACCGACGGCCTGGTCCGCGCCGTCGTCGGCCGGGAATCCGGCCCGGGCACGCCCGTCGAACGCCTCGCCGACGGTGAACTGCGCTACCTGGCCCTGGCATTGGTGCTGCTCACCGGACCGGGAGTGCTGGACGTCGACACCGTCGCGGAGGTGCCGGACGCCTACCAGACCCTGACCGTGCTCGCCGACGGCCTCGACCGCGGGCTCGACCCGGCCCAGAGCCGTGAACTGGCCGCGCTCGCCGCCCGGATGTGCGCCCGCGGTCACATCCGCCTGGTCGCCGCGGTGGCGGAGGGATCCGCCGTCGTCGCCGAGGCGCGGACGCACGGGGCGACGGTGGTAGACCTGAGGCCGTGACAGACGGAGCGCCGGAAATCGGGGACGGGTCAGGACTCATGCGCGGGAACGGGATCGGGAACGGCGGCGACGGAGGCCCGGGGGGAAGCGGAGACGAGGGCGCCGTCGGTGCGGAGGCCGGCGGCGTCGAGGGGCGGCGGGCGAAGGCGCCCGACCTCGCGTCGCTGCAGGCCCGGCTCGCCGCCTTCGCCGCTGCCCGCGATTGGGGCCCCTTCCACACCCCCAAGAACCTGGCATCGGCGCTGAGCGTCGAGGCCGCCGAACTCATGGAGATCTTCCAGTGGTTGACCCCTGAGCAGTCGGCCCGGGTCATGGACGACCCGGACTCGGCGCACCGTGTGCGCGACGAGGTGGCCGACGTGCTCGCGTATCTGCTGCAACTGTGCGAGGTCCTCGGGGTCGACGCCCTCGCCGCGCTGGACGCGAAGATCGACCGCAACGAGTCGCGATTCCCCGCGCCGGGCCGGCAATCCGCCGCTCATGACCCCGATCGTCACTCTTCGGAGTCATGAAGTTGTCCACATTCGATTCTGTGTCCACAGATTTCGGGCTTCCTCTGGCTTTTCGTCTCGCGGACCCTCACTCTGGGTAGTGGACAAGGGAGTTCGGGCAGGACGGACGGGGACGCGGATGGAAGCGGTGCGGCTCATCGGGGTCGGCCGACGGGCCCTGGCGCAGAGCCAGGACGCGCCGGACATCATGAGGGAGGCGTGGCAGGCGCAGGCGCTGGCCCAGGCGGTCGGCAGCAGGCTGGCGATGCTCGGGCCCGCGGAATTACGGGGCGACGCGCTGAGCCTGAGCGAGGCCGGAGCGCGGGGCAGCGGGGGCTCCGCGGGGCCGGTGGTCGGAGCGGGCGGCATACGGGCGGCGCAGCTGACCGAACTGGGTGACGCGCGAGGGGCGTTGCTGGAGCTCGGCGCGTTGCTCGGCGACGTGGGGATCGCGCTCGTCGGCGTGGCGAGCGAGTCTTTCGAGGAGGGGGCCTATTGGCAGTGCATGGAAGCGATCGACGCGGCGGACGAGTCCCGGGACCGGGTCCTGGAGATCCTGCGGCGCCTGCCGGACCGGGACGACGCCAGACTGACCGACCGCGGCCGGAATCTGGGTCGCGGGCCCGCGCCGGGATCGGACTCGGCGGCCTGACCGGTCGGGTCCGGCAGGGAGGGGCCGGGCAGGTCCGGCACGGCGGAGCAGGTCTGGTGGGGCAGGTCCGGCACGGCGGAGCAGGTCTGGTGGGGCAGGTCCGGCACGGCGGAGCAGGTCCAGCGGGGCAGGTCCGGCGGGGCAGAGATGACCGGCGGCCCGACCCGGCAGGGCCGACCGCCGGACCGGAGCGTCAGCCTTCCCCGGCGACGGGGTGCGGCACACCGCCCGCGGTCTGCTGGAGGTCGGCGTCGAGCTGCGACAGATCGGCGTTGAGCGCCGCCATCAACTCCTCCATCTGCTGCAGCAGCCCCTTGGGCGCGCCCTGTTGCTGCGGTACGGACACGACTTCCTCGGACATGACGGCCTCCTCGGCCCTCGCCCTCCCACCTGGGGAAAGGCGGACGACACACAAGACGCCCGGCAGACGACGCCGGCGCGGATGCCGGGCGGTCCGGCACCGCCCCGGCCAACGATCACCCGGCGGTCCCGGTCACTGAACGGGGCCCGCGCCAGCGCCGGGTTGACGGATTTTCACCCGACCGTGGGGGTCGGGCACCGGAGTGACCAGCAAGGTTGACGCACGTTCGAGCGTGCAGGATGGAGGCATGGATCTTCGCATCTTCACCGAGCCCCAGCAGGGGGCGACCTATGACACGTTGCTGACCGTCGCGAAGGCGACCGAGGACCTCGCCTTCGATGCCTTCTTCCGCTCCGATCACTACCTGCGCATGGGCTCGTCCGACGGGCTGCCCGGGCCCACCGACGCCTGGATCACCCTCGCCGGCCTCGCCCGGGAGACCCGGCGCATCCGCCTCGGCACCCTGATGACGGCAGGCACCTTCCGGCTGCCCGGCATCCTCGCCATCCAGGTGGCCCAGGTCGACCAGATGTCGGGCGGCCGGGTCGAACTGGGCCTGGGCGCCGGGTGGTTCGAGGAGGAGCACAAGGCGTACGGGATCCCGTTCCCCAAGGAGAAGTTCGACCGACTGGAGGAGCAACTGGCCATCGTCACGGGGTTGTGGGGCACCGAGGCCGGCGCCACGTTCACCCACCAAGGCACCTACTACCAGCTCGTCGACTCCCCGGCGCTGCCCAAGCCGGCGCAGGCCAAGGTACCGGTGCTGATCGGTGGGCACGGGGCGAAGCGGACGCCCCGGCTGGCGGCGCGGTACGCGGACGAGTTCAACATCCCGTTCGCCTCGATCGAGGACAGCGAGCGGCAGTTCGGCCGGGTGCGCGCAGCGGCCGAGCAGGCCGGCCGCCGCGGCGACGACCTCGTGTACTCCAACGCGCTGGTGGTCTGCGTCGGCCGGAACGAGGCGGAGATCAAGCAGCGGGCGGCGGCCATCGGCCGGGACGTCGACGACCTGCGGGCGAACGGGCTGGCGGGGTCGCCGGCCGAGGTGGTCGACAAGATCGGCCGCTACGGGGCGATCGGGTCGAGCCGGATCTACCTCCAGGTCCTGGACCTGGACGACCTGGACCACCTGGAACTGATCTCCGCGCAGGTCCAGTCGCAGTTGTGAGCACCCCTGACGGAACGGGGTGGTGATCGCGCTCCTGGCCGGGCGAGGATCTTCTGGTACTCGCCGATGGAGGGGCAGCTATGGGAGACATCGCCGCGAGGGAACTCATCTCCCTCGCCGACGACGAGGGGAACAGTGTCACCGTCAGCGTTCTGGGGCGCAGCCCCAGATGGAGTGCCGGGCTCGATGCCGAGATCGTCGTCAGGACGCCGTTCGTGTCCGGTCGTCTCGGCCTGGTGCTGTCGGCCTCGAAGCTGGACAGCTGGGCCGTCGCGTTGAACAGGCTCGATGCCGGCGAAGACGTGGTCTGGATGGAGTGGGACAGAGGGCCGTCCCTCTCCGTCCGGCTCACCGGCGAGCGCGACTGCCCCGAGGTGGTCGTGGAGGACGAGTCGGGTTCCATGGTCACCGTTCGGGTGCCGATCGTCCCGCCGGACGACTGGATCGCTGACCACCGGCAACGCCTGCGCGAGGTGATGCAACTCTGGGTTCCGATGCTGTCGGGGTAGGGAGACGAGCCTCTGTCGGCAGCAGGGCGCACATCCCTCCCCTTCCCGGAGATCCCGTCGGCCCCGGCACCCCGACACCCCGACACCCCCAGCGCCCTGCGCCGAAACTCGCTGGTCGCCCGGCTCTGGGATGGGGAGACTGGTGGGCGTGTTCCTGACGATCAGTACCACCGGTACCCCTGAACGCCCCGCGACCGACCTCGGGTTCCTGCTGCACAAGCATCCCGAGAACGCGCAGACGTTCTCCACCTCCTACGGCACCGCGCACGTCCTCTACCCCGAGGCGAGCGCGGAGCGGTGCACGGCCGCGCTGCTGCTGGAGGTCGATCCGGTCGCGCTGGTGAGGCGCGGCAGGGGCAAGGGCGGCAAGGGGCGTGGCGGTGCGGCCGACGCGTCGCTCGCCCAGTACGTGAACGACCGGCCCTACGCGGCGTCGTCGCTGTTGGCGGTCGCGCTCAGCGCGGTGTTCTCCAGCGCGCTGCGCGGGGTGTGCGCGGCGCGTCCCGAGCGGGCCGAGGAGGCCATGCCGCTGCGCATCGAGGTGCCCGCGCTGCCCGCGCGGGGCGGCCCCGACCTCGTACGGAAGCTGTTCGAGCCGCTCGGGTGGGCGGTCACGGTGGCGACGGTGCCGCTCGACGAGAAGTTCCCCGAGTGGGGGGACTCGCGGTACGTGCGGCTCGTCCTGGAGGGGGAGCTGCGGCTCGCGCAGGCGCTGCGGCACCTGTACGTGCTGCTGCCCGTGCTCGACGACGCCAAGCACTACTGGGTGTCCGCCGACGAGGTCGACAAGCTGTTGCGGGCCGGGGACGGCTGGCTGGCGGGGCACCCTGAGCAGAAGCTGATCACCAGCCGCTATCTGGCGCGGCGCTGGTCGCTGACCAGGGAGGCGCTCGGCCGGCTTGAGCTGGTGCGGCTCGCGGACGCGGACGACACCGAGGTCGAGGCGATCGACAACGCGGTGGACGAGACGGCGGACACGGAGGAGCGGCCCGTTCCGCTCGCGGTGCGGCGGCGTGAGGCGATCGTCGGCGCGCTGCGGGAGGCCGGGGCGGCGCGGGTGCTCGATCTGGGCTGCGGCCAGGGTCAGTTGGTGCAGGAGCTGCTCAAGGACCCGCGGTTCACCGAGATCGTCGGCATGGACGTGTCCGTGCGCGCCCTCACCATCGCGGCCCGGCGGCTCAAGCTGGACCGCATGGGGGAGCGGCAGGCCGCGCGCGTCGAGCTGCGGCAGGGCTCGCTCGCGTACACCGACAAGCGGCTCAAGGGGTACGACGCGGCCGTGCTGAGCGAGGTCGTCGAGCACCTCGACCTGCCGCGGCTGCCGGCGCTGGAGTACGCGGTGTTCGGTTCCGCGCGGCCCCGCACGGTGCTCGTGACCACGCCGAACGTGGAGTACAACGTCCGCTGGGAGTCCCTGCCCGCCGGGCACGCGCGGCACGGCGACCACCGGTTCGAGTGGACGCGCGCCGAGTTCCGGGAGTGGGCCGGGCGGGTCGCCGAGCGGCACGGTTACGAGGTCGCGTACGTGGCCGTCGGGCCCGACGACCCCGAGGTGGGGCCGCCGACGCAGATGGCGGTCTTCACCCTGAACGACACCCCCGCCCCGGGCGGGACCGCGAGGACCACCGAAGAGAACAAGCGCGCCGAGAAGGAGGCGAAGGACGGATGAGCGGGATCGACAGGGACATCGACATCGACCAGCGGGAGAGCGGGCGGACGCTGCCCGTCACCGACCTGAGCCTCGTCGTGCTGATCGGTGCGTCGGGATCGGGCAAGTCCACCTTCGCCCGCGCCCACTTCAAGGCGACCGAGATCATCTCCAGCGACTTCTGCCGGGGCCTGGTCGCCGACGACGAGAACGACCAGAGCGCCAGCCGTGACGCGTTCGACGTGCTCCACTACATCGCCGGCAAGCGGCTCGCCGCGGGACGGCTCACCGTCGTCGACGCGACCAACGTGCAGCAGGAGAGCCGCCGTCAGCTGGTCGAGCTGGCCCGCAAGCACGACGTGCTGCCCATCGCGATCGTCCTCGACGTGCCCGAGGACGTCTGCGCCGCGCGGAACGCGGCCCGCACCGACCGCGCCGACATGCCCCGCCGCGTCATCACCCGGCACACCCGCGAACTGCGCCGCTCCCTGCGCCACCTGGAGCGCGAGGGCTTCCGCAAGGTGCACGTCCTGCGCGGCGCCGAGGAGATCGCGCACGCCGGTGTCGTGCGCGAGAAGCGGTACAACGACCTGACGCACCTCTCCGGCCCGTTCGACATCATCGGCGACATCCACGGCTGCGCGGCGGAACTGGAGACCCTGCTCGGCGCGTTGGGCTATGTGGACGGCGCGCACCCGGAGGGGCGCACGGCCGTGTTCGTCGGCGACCTCGTCGACCGGGGGCCCGACACCCCGGGCGTCCTGCGCCGCGTCATGGGCATGGTCAGAGCGGGTACCGCGCTGTGCGTGCCCGGCAACCACGAGAACAAGCTGGAGCGCTGGCTCAAGGGCCGCAACGTGCAGCACACGCACGGCCTCGCCGAGACGATCCAGCAGCTGGAGAAGGAGAGCGAGGAGTTCCGCACCGAGGTCCGTGAGTTCGTGCACGGCCTCGTCAGCCACTACGTGCTCGACGGCGGCAAGCTCGTCGTCTGCCACGCGGGCCTGCCCGAGCAGTACCACGGCCGCACCTCGGGCCGGGTGCGCTCGCACGCGCTCTACGGGGACACCACCGGGGAGACCGATGAGTTCGGGCTGCCCGTGCGCTACCCGTGGGCGGAGGACTACCGCGGCAAGGCGGCCGTCGTCTACGGCCACACCCCGGTGCCGAACGCCACGTGGCTCAACAACACCATCTGCCTCGACACCGGCGTCGTCTTCGGCGGCAAGCTCACCGCGCTGCGCTGGCCGGAGCGCGAACTCGTCGACGTACCGGCCCAGCAGGTCTGGTACGAGCCGGCGCGACCGCTCGCCACGGAGGCGCCCGGCGGGCACGAGGGCCGGCCGCTCGACCTCGCCGACGTGCAGGGGCGCCGCACCGTCGAGACCCGGCACGCCGGGCGCGTCGCCGTGCGCGAGGAGAACGCGGCGGCGGCCCTGGAGGTCATGAGCCGCTTCGCCGTCGACCCGCGGCTCGTGCCGTACCTGCCGCCGACCATGGCGCCCACCGCCACGTCCGAGGTGGGGGCCCGCGGCGGAGCCGCTGAAGGAGACTTCCTGGAGCACCCGGCGGAGGCGTTCGCCCAGTACGCGGCGGACGGCGTGGCCCGGGTCGTGTGCGAGGAGAAGCACATGGGCTCGCGGGCCGTGGCGCTCGTGTGCCGGGACGCGGCGACCGCGCGCGAGCGGTTCGGCGTGGACGACGAGTCGGTCACCGGCTCGCTCTACACCCGGACCGGCCGGCCGTTCTTCGACGACGCCGAGACCACCGAGGCCGTCCTCACCCGGGTGCGGGACGCGGTCACCGCGGCCGGCCTGTGGGAGGAGCTCGACACCGACTGGCTGCTCCTGGACGGCGAGCTGATGCCCTGGTCGCTCAAGGCGTCCGGGCTGCTGCGCTCGCAGTACGCGGCGGTCGGCGCGGCCTCCGGCGCGGTGTTCCCCGGCGTCCTCGCGGCGCTGGAGACGGCCGCCGCGCGCGGGGTCGACGTGGGCGACCTGCTGGAGCGGCAGCGGGGCCGGGCCGCCGACGCCGCCGCGTTCACGGACGCGTACCGGCGCTACTGCTGGACCACGGACGGGCTCGACGGGGTGCGGTTCGCCCCGTTCCAGATCCTCGCCGTGCGCGGCCGGTCGCTGGCAGCGCTGCCCCACGACGAGCAGCTGTCGCTCATCGACCGCGTCGTCGCGCACGACGGGTCGGGTCTGCTGCGGACGACCCGGCGGCTGTTCGTCGACACGGGAGACGCCGAGTCCGTGCGGGCCGGCGTCGACTGGTGGCTGGAGATGACCGGGCGCGGCGGCGAGGGCATGGTCGTGAAGCCGGTAGGGGCGCTCGTCCGGGACGGGAAGGGGCGGCTCGTGCAGCCCGGCATCAAATGCCGCGGGCGCGAGTACCTCCGGATCGTCTACGGGCCCGAGTACACACGGCCGGAGAATCTCGCGAAGCTGCGGCAGCGGTTCCTCGGGCACAAGCGGTCCCTGGCGATCCGCGAGTACGGGCTGGGCCTCGAGGCGCTCGAGAGGCTGGCCGGGGGTGAGCCGCTCTGGCGGGTGCACGAGGCGGTGTTCGGGGTGCTGGCGCTGGAGTCGGAGCCGGTCGACCCTCGGCTGTGATGTAGCGCTCGGGCCTGAGGGGGCGCCCACGCGACGGTCGGGTTCGGCGCGTGGGCGGCCCTCCCGCCGTCGTGGCCGGCCACGCCCGCGGCGGAGCCGCTGACCGACACCGCCCCGCGCCCCATCGGAACCGCGCGTGCGTAACCCGCGCGCGAGCGGCCCCCGCGGGGGAAAGATGGCCCCATGGGATTCCATGTCGACTCCGAGGCCGGGCGGCTGCGCCGCGTCATCTTGCACCGCCCCGATCTGGAGCTGAAGCGCCTGACGCCGAGCAACAAGGACCAGCTGCTCTTCGACGACGTGCTCTGGGTACGCAGGGCACGTCAGGAACACGACGGCTTCGCCGACGTGCTGCGCGACCGCGGTGTCACCGTTCATCTCTTCGGCGACCTGCTCACCGAGACGCTGGGCCTCGACACCGCCCGCTCCCTCGTCCTGGACCGCGTCTTCGACGAGAAGGAGTACGGCCCGCTGGCCACCGACCACCTGCGGGCCGCCTTCGAGACGCTGCCGGAGCAGGAGCTGGCCACGGCGCTGATCGGCGGCATGACCAAACGCGAGTTCCTCGAAGCGCACCCGGAGCCGACCTCCGTGCGCTTCCACGCGATGGAGCTGGACGACTTCCTGCTCCGGCCGCTGCCCAACCACCTGTTCACCCGGGACACCTCCGCGTGGATCTACGACGGCGTGTCCATCAACGCGATGCGGCTGCCCGCCCGGCAGCGCGAGACCGTGCACTTCGAGGCGATCTACCGGCACCACCCGCTCTTCCGCGACGAGGACTTCCGCCTGTGGTCGCAGGGGCAGGCCGACTACCCGTCGACGATCGAGGGCGGTGACGTCCTCGTCATCGGGGAGGGCGCCGTCCTCATCGGCATGAGCGAGCGCACGACCCCGCAGGCCGTGGAGATGCTCGCGCACAAGCTGTTCGCGGCCGGCTCGGCCCGCACGATCGTGGCGCTCGACATGCCCAAGCGACGGGCGTTCATGCACCTGGACACGGTGATGACGATGGTCGACGGGGACACCTTCACGCAGTACGCCGGGCTCGGCATGCTGCGCTCCTACACGATCGAGCCGGGCACCTCGGAGCGGGAGCTGAAGGTCACCGACCATCCGCCGGAGCACATGCACCGGGCGATCGCCGCCGCCCTCGGGCTGAGCGAGATCCGGGTGCTCACCGCGACGCAGGACGTGCACGCCGCCGAGCGGGAACAGTGGGACGACGGGTGCAACGTGCTGGCCGTCGAGCCCGGCGTCGTCGTCGCGTACGAGCGGAACGCGACCACGAACACGTTCCTGCGCAAGCAGGGCATCGAGGTGATCGAGATCCCCGGCAGCGAGCTCGGCCGCGGGCGGGGCGGCCCGCGCTGCATGAGCTGCCCGGTGGAGCGGGACCCGGTGTCCGGCTAGGCGCGGAGGCCGGCCGGGGCCCCGGGGCGGGCACGGGCGCGGGCGCGGGGACGGGCTTCACGGACAGGGGCGCTGTATATAAATGTGGAACATCGTATAGACTTCCAGTGTTGTGATGTCGTCCCTCAGCCTGCCAGGAGCACCTCCATGAATCTCACCGGCCGCCACTTCCTCAAGGAGCTGGACTTCACCGCCGAGGAGTTCCGCGGGCTGGTGGAGCTGGCCGCCGAGCTCAAGGCCGCCAAGAAGGCGGGGACGGAGCCCCAGTACCTCAAGGGCAGGAACATCGCCCTGATCTTCGAGAAGCCCTCCACCCGCACCCGCTGTTCCTTCGAGGTGGCGGCCGCCGACCAGGGCGCCTCGACGACGTACATCGACCCGAGCGGCTCCCACATCGGCAAGAAGGAGTCGAGCAAGGACACGGCCCGGGTCCTCGGCCGGATGTTCGACGCGATCGAGTTCCGGGGCGACGCCCAGGAGACCGTCGAGACGCTCGCCGCCCACGCGGGCGTGCCGGTCTACAACGGCCTGACGGACGACTGGCACCCCACCCAGATGCTCGCCGACGTGCTCACGATGACCGAGCACAGCACCAAGCCGCTCACGGACATCGCCTTCGCGTACCTGGGCGACGCCCGGTTCAACATGGGGAACTCGTACCTGGTCACCGGCGCCCTGCTCGGCATGGACGTGCGGATCGTCGCGCCGAAGGCCTACTGGCCGGCCGAGGAGATCGTCGCGAAGGCCCGCGAGCTCGCGGCGGCCAGCGGTGCGCGGATCACCCTCACCGAGACGGTCGAGGAGGGTGTCCTCGGCGCCGACTTCGTCGTCACCGACGTGTGGGTGTCGATGGGCGAGCCCGCGGAGATCTGGGACGAGCGGATCAAGGCCCTCACGCCGTACGCCGTCACGATGGACGTGCTGCGGGCGACCGGGACAGCGGACGTGAAGTTCCTGCACTGCCTCCCCGCCTTCCACGACCTCGGCACCAAGGTCGGGCGCGAGATCCACGACAAGTACGGCCTGGAGTCCCTCGAGGTCACCGACGAGGTCTTCGAGTCCGAGCACTCCGTCGTCTTCGACGAGGCGGAGAACCGGATGCACACCATCAAGGCCGTCATGGTCGCCACCCTCGGCCGCACCCCGGGCGCCTGACCCGGCCCGGAGCGCCCTCGCCCCCGTAAGGCAGCCCAAACCCCTGTAACGCAGCCCGAATCGTCGTAGAACAACAGCAACCGTTCACACTGATGGGGCCGGACCACCCTCTCCGGCCCCACCGGCATGCGGCCCACCCCGCCGCGCCCGCACCACCAGAAAAGAGCACCACCCCATGCCGTCGACGCCGCCCCCCACCGGCCCGCGCATCAAGTCGCCCGAGACCCTCATCGCCGAATCGGGCGCCGACCTGGAAGGCCACGGCCTCAAGCGCACCATGGGGCTGTTCCAGCTCGTGTGCTTCGGCGTCGGCGCGATCGTCGGCACCGGCATCTTCGTCGGCCTGTCCGACACGGTCGCCGACGCCGGACCCGCCGTGATCGTCTCCTTCGTCCTCGCCGCGATCACCTGCATCTTCACGGCGTTCTCCTTCGCCGAGCTGGGCGGCGCGATCCCCGTCTCCGGCTCCTCGTACTCCTTCGCCTACGCCGCACTCGGCGAACGCGTCGCGTTCCTCGTCGGCTGGTGCCTGCTCCTGGAGTACGGCATCTCCGTCTCGGCCGTCGCCGTCGGCTGGAGCCAGTACCTCAACGAACTGCTCGACAGCCTCTTCGGCGTCCAGCTGCCCACCGCGCTGTCCGCGGGACCCGCCGACGGCGGCGTCATCAACCTACCGGCCGTCGTCGTCATGGCGATGGCCGCGGCCCTCCTCGTGCGCGGCATCCGCGAGAGCGCCCGCGCCACCGCAGCCATGGCCGTCCTCAAGATCGGCATCCTGCTGGCCTTCTGCGCGATCGCCTTCAGCGCCTTCCAGGACGGCAACCTCACGCCGTTCCTGAAGGAGGGCGTCGGCGGCGTCACCTCCGGCGCCTCGCTGGCCTTCTTCTCGTACATCGGCTTCGACGCCGTCACCACCGCCGGCGAGGAGGTCAAGAACCCGCGGCGGAACATCCCGCTCGCGATCATGATCTGCATCGGCCTCGTCACGCTGCTCTACTGCGCGGTCGCCGTCGCGGCCATCGGCGCGCTCGGCGCGGACGCCGTCGGCGACAAGCCCGCCGCGCTCTCCCTCGTCGTCGACCAGGTCACCGACTCCACGGTCGGCGGCGGCATCGTCGCCTTCGGCGCGGTCGTCGCCATCGCGTCCGTCGTCCTCGCCGTGATGTACGGGCAGACCCGCATCCTGATGTCGATGTCCCGGGACGGGCTGATCCCGCGCGTCTTCGAGCGGGTCTCCCCGAAGACCTCCACGCCGGTGCGCGGCACGCTGATCGTGGCGTCGGTCTTCGCGGTCCCGGCCGCGTTCTCCTCGCTCGACGTCGTCGTGAACCTGACGACCATCGGCACCCTCGCCACCATGGTCGTCGTGAACATCGCGGTCATCGCGCTGCGCCGCTCGCGCCCCGACCTTAAGCGCTCGTTCCGGGTGCCGCTGTACCCGCTCAGCCCGGTCCTGGGCGTCGGCTTCTGCATGTACCTGATCTGGGGGACGGGCTGGACGACCTGGGTCCAGTTCGCCGTGTTCCTCGTCGTCGGCGCGCTCGTCTACGCGTTCTACGGGCGCCGCAACTCCCGGCTCGGGTCCGCTCAGGCACAGACCGCCTGAGCCCTGGTTCTACGGGACCTAGGGCCTTTCGTTCGGCCCTAGTCCTCGGACGCGGGGCGCTGGCGCGGCACCGCGGGGAGCGTGAACCACACCGCCTTGCCGGAATCGGTGGGGCGGTGCCCGCACGAGGCCGACAGGGTCCGGATCAGCAGCAGGCCCCGCCCGTGCTCCTGCCAGGGGTCCGGCGCCTCGGCGTCGTCCGGATTCGTGAGATCCGAAGGCGGAGCCGGGTCCGGATCGTGCACCTCGACCTGACAGCCGGTCTCCAGAAGCTCCACGACCAGCTCGATCGGCGCGTCCCCCGTCGTGTGCTCCACCGCGTTCGCCACCAGCTCCGCCGTCAGCAGCTCGGCGGTGTCCGTGTCGGCGCCCGGCGGCTCGATGTCACCCAGGGCGGTACGGACGAGGGCGCGGGCGACCGGCACGGCGGCGGCCGTGTGCGGCAGGGCGATGCGCCACGACATGGGGGTGGAGGGACTGGGCAAGGCGGGTCCTGAGGGCGGGGGGCTCGGGGGCTGGCGTACTCGGAGCTGCTGTCTCTGGGGCTGCTGTCTGTGGAGCTGCTGTGTCTGTGGTGCTGCTGTCTCTGGGGCGGGGGGCCCGTTCTGCTCGGTCGGCTGGGCTGTGCCGGGTCGGCGATGGTTCCGCCGGTCCGGCTCGGGGTGACTGTCCTGCTTTCGACCGTATGAATGGTACGGCGTGTGCGCCAGGGTCTCCTGGCGGCGGTCTCCCGGGCCCTTCGTCCCGGGCCGTCGCCCGTGCGGTGCGGGGCCCGGCACTCTCATCATGCCCAGCGCCCCGCCGTTCTATCGCGCACTCGTGACGGCAGTCACGAAGCGGTGATAACTTCGAGAGGAGGAGCCGCCGGGAACCCCGCCGTAGGAGGCCGCACGCGCATGAGTCCCTTCACCGGATCCGCCCCCCGCACCGAGAAGTGGCGCCACCTGGACTACGCCGTGGACGCGCATGGCGTCGCCACGGTGACCCTGGCCCGGCCCGAGAAACTCAACGCGCTCACCTTCGGCGCCTACGCCGACCTGCGCGACCTGCTCGCCGAGCTGTCCCGCGAGAAGTCCGTACGCGTCCTGGTCCTGGCCGGTGAGGGCCGCGGATTCTGCTCCGGCGGCGACGTCGACGAGATCATCGGCGCCACCCTCGGCATGGACACTGCCCAGCTCCTCGACTTCAACCGGATGACGGGCCAGGTCGTACGGGCCCTGCGCGAGGCCCCGTTCCCGGTGGTCGCCGCCCTGCACGGGGTCGCCGCGGGCGCCGGAGCCGTCCTCGCGCTCGCCGCCGACTTCCGCGTCGCCGACCCCAGCACCCGCTTCGCCTTCCTGTTCACGAAGGTCGGCCTGTCCGGCGGCGACATGGGCGCCGCCTATCTGCTGCCCCGCGTCGTCGGCCTCGGCCACGCCACCCGCCTGCTCATGCTCGGCGACCCCGTGCGCGCGCCCGAGGCCGAGCGGATCGGCCTGATCAGCCAGCTCACCGACGAGGGCGACGCCGACACGGCCGCACAGGCCCTCGCCCGGCGCCTCGCCGAGGGCCCCGCGCTCGCGTACGCGCAGACCAAGGCGCTGCTCACCTCCGAGCTCGACATGCCGCTCGCCGCGTCCGTCGAGCTGGACGCCGCGACGCAGGCGCTCCTGATGAACGGCGAGGACTACGCCGAGTTCCACGCGGCCTTCACCGAGAAGCGCCCGCCGAAGTGGCAGGGGAGGTGAGCGCGCCCGTGCCCGCTCAGCGCATCGCCGTGATCGGCGGCGGCCCCGGCGGCCTGTACGCCGCCGCGCTCCTCAAACGTCTCGACCCCGCCCGCGAGATCACGGTCTGGGAGCGCAACGCGCCGGACGACACCTTCGGCTTCGGCGTCGTCCTGTCCGACGAGACCCTCGGCGGCATCGAGCACGCCGACCCCGTCGTGTACGCGGCGCTCCAGGACGAGTTCGTGCGCTGGGACGACATCGACATCGTGCACCGCGGCGCCCGGCACACCTCCGGCGGCCACGGCTTCGCCGCGCTCGGCCGGCGCCGCCTCCTGGAGATCCTGCAGAGCCGCTGCCGGCAGCTCGGCGTCGACCTCCGCTTCCGCACCGAGGCACCCCCGGCCGCCGAACTCAGCGCCTCCTACGACCTGGTCGTCGCCGCGGACGGGGTGAACAGCCGCACCCGCGCCGCCCACGCCGACGCGTTCGGACCGCACATCGAGGAGCACCGCAACCGCTACATCTGGCTCGCCGCCGACTTCGCCTTCGACGCCTTCCGCTTCGAGATCGCGGAGACCGAGCACGGCGTCATGCAGCTGCACGGCTACCCCTTCGACGCGGAGCGCTCCACCGTCATCGTCGAGATGCGCGAGGAGGTGTGGCGGGCCGCCGGGTTCGCGGACGCCGACGTGCGCGCGTCGATCGACACCTGCGCCAAGATCTTCGCCGACGCGCTCGGCGGACGCGGTCTGACCTCCAACAACTCCGCCTGGCTCACCTTCCGCACCGTCGTCAACGACCGCTGGTCGCACGGCAACCTCGTCCTCATCGGCGACGCCGCGCACACCGCGCACTTCTCCATCGGCTCCGGCACCAAGCTCGCCGTCGAGGACGCGCTCGCCCTCGCCGCCTGCCTCCACGAGCACCCCACCACCGAGACGGCCCTCAAGGCGTACGAGGCGGAGCGGCGGCCCGTCGTCGCCTCCACGCAGCGCGCGGCGCGGGCCAGTCTCGCCTGGTTCGAAGAGCTCGGCCGCTACCTCGACCAGCCGCCGCTCCAGTTCGCCTTCAACCTGCTCACCCGCAGCCGCCGCGTCACGCACGACAACCTGCGGCTGCGCGACCCCGCCTTCACCGAGTCCGTCGAGCGCGAGTTCGGCTGCCCCGAGGGCACGCCCCCGATGTTCACCCCGTTCCGGCTGCGCGGCCTCGCCCTGCGCAACCGGGTCGTCGTCTCGCCCATGGACATGTACTCGGCGGTCGACGGCGTCCCCGGCGACTTCCACCTCGTCCACCTCGGCGCGCGGGCGCTCGGCGGCGCCGGTGTCGTCATGACGGAGATGGTGTGCGTCAGCCCCGAGGGCCGCATCACCCCCGGCTGCGCGGGCCTCTACACCGACGAGCAGGCCGCCGCCTGGACCCGGATCGCCGACTTCGTGCACGCCCAGTCGCCCGGCACCGGGATCGGCCTCCAGCTCGGTCACTCGGGCCGCAAGGGCTCCACCCGGCTCATGTGGGAGGGCATGGACGAGCCCCTGCCCGACCCGGACGACAACTGGCCCGTGGTGGCCCCCTCGCCCCTGCGCTACAAGCCGGACAACCAGCTCCCGCGCGAGCTGTCCGTCCCCGAACTGGACGCGATCCGCGAGGAGTTCACGGCTTCCGCCCGCCGTGCGGCCCGCGCCGGATTCGACCTCCTCGAACTCCACTGCGCCCACGGCTACCTGCTGTCCAGCTTCCTCTCACCGCTCACGAACCGCCGCACGGACGCCTACGGCGGCTCCCTGGAGGCCCGGCTGAAGTTCCCGCTGGAGGTCTTCGACGCGGTCCGCGAGGTCTGGCCCGAGGACCGGCCCATGACCGTCCGGATCTCCGCGACGGACTGGGCCGAAGGGGGACTCGACGGGGACGACGCGGTCGCCGTCGCGCGGGCCTTCGCCGCGCACGGGGCCGATGCGATCGACGTGTCCACGGGGCAGGTCGTCGCGGAGGAGCGTCCCGCGTACGGGCGTTCCTACCAGGTGCCGTACGCGGACCGGATCCGCAACGAGGCGGGCGTTCCCGTCATCGCCGTCGGGGCGATCTCGTCGTGGGACGACGTGAACTCGCTCGTCCTCGCGGGGCGGACGGATCTGTGTGCGCTGGGGCGACCGCACCTCTACGACCCGCACTGGACGGTGCACGCTGCCGCGGAGCAGGGGTATGCGGGGCCCGGCGCGGTGTGGCCGGCGCCTTACCGTGCCGGTAGCCGCCGCCCCCAGACGGGCCGCCTGGACGCGCCCAAACCCCGCCTGGTCCTGCCCGACTGAGCGATCGTCGGGGGCTGCGGCCCGGTGGGGGCTGGTCGCGCAGTTCCCCGCGCCCCTCAGGTGAGTGCCACATGCGGCCGTCGTCCGACTGCTGCGCCGTCGTGGTTGCTCGCGCAGTTCCCCGCGCCCCTGGAGATGCGCACTTCGTGCGCGATCTCCATCGGGGCGGTGCCCTATCGGGGAAATGCGACGCGAAGCGTCTGCATTTCAGGGGCGCGGGGAACTGCGCGAGAAGCCCCACCGGCCCGCGGCCCGCGACGAGACCTAGGAACCCGCGGCGCGCACGTATCCCGCCGCCGCATCGCGCAGCAACCCGTCCAGCGCCCGGAAGACCTCGAACGCCCGCACCCCCGGCCAGTCCACCGGCAACAGCTCCCGCGGCAACCCGGGATCCGCGTAAGGAAGATGCCGCCAGGAGTCCACGGCCAGCAGATGATCCCGGTAGGCGAGGCGCGGGTCGGCGACAGGGCGGCCCTCCCAGGCCCGCAGCACCCCTTCGTGCTCGTCGAGGAACGCCTCGTACAGCTTCGCGAGGGCCGGCAGATCCCACCAGCGGGCCACCGCCTCGGCCGTCGCCGCGAACCCCAGATGCTCGCCCCGGAACAGCTCGACGTACCCGGCGCAGCCGATCCGTTCGAGCGTGTGCCGCGTCTCCTCGTACAGCCCGGCGGGCGCCAGCCACACGCCGGGCGCGGCCGTGCCGAAGCCCAGCCCGCTGAGCGTCGACCGCAGCACGTGCCGCCGCGCCCGCTCGGACTCCGGCACGGAGAACACGGCGAGGACCCAGCCCCCGCCCGCCTCCGGCGTCCCGTAGACCCGCCGGTCGCCGTCGTCGAGGAGCTGGCGGGCGTCGTCGGACAGGGCGTACGCGGCGGCGCCGGCCTCGGTGCGGGCGGGCACGAGGAGCCCGCGCCGCTTGAGCCGGGAGACCGCCGAGCGGACCGACGGCGCGTCGACCCCGGCCGCGCCGAGCAGCCGGATCAGTTCGGCGACGGGCACGGGCCCGGGGAAGTCCCGCCCGTGCGCTCCGTAGAGCGTGACGATGAGGGACCGGGGGGTGTGAAGGGGCTGCTCGGACACGTGATCACTGTACGGTCCGCCCTGCTCGCGCACTCCGGGATCACCCCGCGTCCGGGGCCGCTCCGCCGCCGCTCGGCCCCCGCAGCCGGAACCGCTGCAGTTTCCCCGTCGCCGTACGCGGCAGCGCGTCCAGGAACTCGATGACGCGCGGGCACTTGTACGGCACCAGCTCCGCCTTCACGAACTCGCGCAGCGCCTCCGGATCGCGGCGCGCGCCCGGCCGCAGCACGACGTGCGCGACGGCGATCTGCCCGCGCGCCTCGTCGGGCCGCGCCACGACCGCGACCTCCGTCACGTCGGGATGCTTGAGCAGCGCGTCCTCGACCTCGGGCCCCGGGATGTTGTACCCCGCAGAGATGATCATGTCGTCGGCGCGGGCGAGATAGCGGAAGTAGCCGTCGGGCTCGCGGACATAGGTGTCCCCCGTGACGTTCCAGCCGTGGCGTACGTACGTGGTCTGGCGCTCGTCGGCGAGATAGCGGCAGCCGACCGGACCGCGCACCGCGAGCAACCCAGGCTCCCCGTCCGGGAGTTCGGCCCCCGACTCGTCCACGATCCGGGCCTGCCAGCCGGGTACGGGCACGCCCGTGGTGCCGGGCCGGATCGCCTCGTCGGCCGCCGAGATGAAGATGTGCAGGAGTTCGGTGGCGCCGATCCCGTTGATGATCCGCAGTCCGGTCGCCTCGTGCCAGGCCTCCCACGTGGCCGCCGGCAGGTTCTCCCCGGCGGAGACGCAGCGCCGCAGCGAGGACACGTCGTGCGCACCTTCGGCCATCTCGGCGAGCATCGCGCGGTACGCGGTCGGCGCCGTGAACAGCACCGACACCCGGTGCTCGGCGATCGCGGGCAACAGCTGGCGCGGGCCCGCCTGTTCGAGGAGCAGCGCACTGGCGCCCGCCCGCAGCGGGAAGATCACGAGGCCGCCGAGACCGAAGGTGAAGCCGAGCGGCGGGCTGCCCGCGAACACGTCGTCCGGTGTGGGCCGCAGCACGTGCCGTGAGAACGTGTCGGCGATGGCGAGCACGTCCCGGTGGAAGTGCATGCACCCCTTGGGTCGGCCGGTCGTCCCGGACGTGAACGCGATGAGCGCGACGTCGTCCGCCGCCGTCTCCACCGCCTCGTACGTGTCCGGCTTCCCGGCGGCCAGGGCCAGCAGGTCCTCCGGACCGTCCCCGCCGAACGTCGCGATCCGCAGCCCCGGGACCTCGGCCTTGAGCAGGTCGTCCACCACGCGGACGTCGCACAGCGCGTGCCGCACCTGTGCGATCTCGCACATCGTGGCCAGCTCCGCGGACCGCTGCTGCGCCAGCACCGTGACGGTCACCCCGCCCGCCTTCATCACGGCGAGCCAACAGGCGGCCAGATGACGGGTGGTGGGGCCGCGCAGCAGCACCCGGTTGCCCGGGACGACACCGAGGTCGTCGGTCAGGACGTGCGCGATCCGGTCGACCGTGGCCTTCAACTCCCCGTACGTCCACGGCGGTTCGCCGGAGGAGTGGAAGGCCGGCCGGTCCGCCCCGAACCGCTCCGCCGTCGCGTCGAGCAACTCGGCGCCGCAGTTCAGGCGCTGCGGGTACCGGAGCTCGGGCAGCTCGACGACGAGCCCGGGCCACAGCTCGGCGGCCGGCAGGTGGTCGCGGGCGAACGTGTCCGTGTACGCCGAGGGCGACAGCGGGGGCGGAGCGGTGGACGGGCCGGACTGCGGATCGTGCGGTGCGGACGGTGAGGTCATCGCCGGGCGCCCCCTTGCCGTGTGGGCCCGCACGCCGGATGGGCGCGCCGGGCCGTCGCGTTGACGCGACTGCTGATGGCCGGATGTCGGTTGGTCGCACATCGAGCGTATCGTGATGGTGACGACAGTCAACGGGGCGCGATACGGTTCCCGGGAAGCCGAGGGTGCTCGACCGGGAGGAGCAAGGCCGTATGGGGTCATTCTCACTCGAACCGTCACAGGTGGCCTGGTGTGCCGAGATCCGCGAGCTCGCCGCGCGGCATCTCGTCCCGCTCGCCGAGAAGGCCGAGCCGGGCCGGATCAACCGCCCCCTCGTCGCCGAACTGGGCCGCCTGGGTCTCCTGGACCGCCTCTTCACCTCCGGCGCGCTCGACCTGTGCCTGATGCGCGAGTCGCTGGCCCGGGTCTGCACGGAGGCCGAGACCGCCCTCGCCCTCCAGGGCCTCGGCGCCCACCCCGTGCACGCCCACGGCAGCGCGGAGCTGCGCGAGCGGTGGCTGCCCGAGGTGGCGGCGGGCCGCGCCGTCGCCGCCTTCGCGCTGAGCGAGCCCGGCGCCGGGTCGGACGCCGCCGCGCTCTCCCTCGCCGCCGAACCGGACGGCCCCGACGCCTGGCGCCTGACCGGCGAGAAGTGCTGGATCTCGAACGCGCCGGAGGCCGACCTCTACACGGTCTTCGCCCGCACCACCCAGGGCGCCGGCGCCCGCGGCGTCACCGCGTTCCTCGTCCCCGCCGACCGCCCCGGCCTGAGCGGCGAGCCGCTCGACATGCTCTCCCCGCACCCCATCGGCGCCCTCGCCTTCGACGGCGTCCCCGTGACCCGGGCCGACCTGCTCGGCGAGGTCGACGCCGGCTTCCGCGTCGCGATGGGCACCCTGAACCTCTTCCGCCCCAGCGTCGGCGCGTTCGCCGTCGGCATGGCCCAGGCCGCCCTGGAGGCGACCCTCGCCCACACCGCCACCCGCCAGGCCTTCGGCGGTACCCTCTCCGACCTCCAGACCGTCGCCCACCAGGTCGCCGACATGGCCCTGCGCGTCGAATCGGCCCGCCTGATGGTCTACGCGGCCGCCGCCTCCTACGACGAGGGCTCGCCCGACGTCCCCCGCACCGCGGCCATGGCCAAACTCCTCGCCACGGACACGGCCCAGCACGTCGTCGACACGGCCGTCCAGCTCCACGGCGCCCGCGCCCTGCGCCGCGGCCACCTCCTCGAACACCTCTACCGCGAGGTACGCGCACCCCGCATCTACGAGGGCGCCTCCGAGGTCCAACGCGCCATCATCGCCAAGGAGTTGTACGCCCCTCTGCGAAAGGCCGCCCAGTGACGGACCCCGAGCACCCCCACCTGCCCCACCTGAACCGGGTGAACCCCCCGACCCTCTCCCCGCCCACCGGCTTCTCCCACGCGGTGGTCGCCACCGGCACCCGCCTGGTCCTCCTCGCCGGCCAGACCGCCCTGAACGCGGACGGCAAGATCGTCGGCGAGACCCTCCCCGCCCAGTTCACCCAGGCCCTCACCAACCTCCTCACCGCGCTACGGGAATCCGGCGGCACCCCCGCCGACCTGGCCCGCGTCACCGTCTACACGACCGACGTGGCCGCCTACCGCACCCACGCCCGCGAACTGGGCCGCATCTGGCGCGACCTGGCCGGCCGCGACTACCCGGCGATGGCCGTCATCGGCGTGGTCCGCCTGTGGGACGAGGAGGCGATGGTCGAGATCGACGGGATGGCGATGCTGCCGTAGAAGGCCTCTGAGTCTTCTTCGGTCGGACCTTGATCGACTGGTGGCCCTCCGGGCGCGGGCTTATTTTCGAGGGGTGGGCTGAACGGCCCACGGGTCCTCACACGAGGGCGATGCGCGATGACACATCCCGAGCCCGCGACACCAGCAGCGACCGCCGCCCCACCGAAGGGCGACGGCAAGGGGATCGCCCTGTTCGTGATCGCCTCCTGCCAGCTCATGGTCGTGCTCGACATCACGATCGTGAACATCGCGCTCCCGCACATCCAGGACGCGCTCGACTTCTCGACCACGAACCTGTCCTGGGTCGTCAACGCGTACACGCTGACCTTCGGCGGACTGCTGCTGCTCGGTGGCCGCACCGGCGACATCCTCGGCCGGCGCCGCGTCTTCATCTTCGGTGTGCTCCTCTTCGGCCTCGCCTCCCTGCTGTGCGGCGTCGCCCAGGCCGAGTGGCAACTCCTCGCCGCTCGCGCCTTGCAGGGGGTCGGCGGCGCCATCGCCTCGCCGACCTCGCTCTCGCTGATCACCACGAACTTCGACGAAGGGCCCGAACGCAACCGGGCCTTCGGTGTGTTCGCGGGTGTCTCGGCCGCCGGCGGCGCGATCGGCCTCCTCGCCGGCGGCGTTCTCGTCGAATGGCTCGACTGGCGCTGGATCTTCTTCGTCAACGTGCCGATCGCCCTGCTCATCGCCTTCCTCACCCCGCGCCACGTCAAGGAGTCCGAACGGCACCCCGGCCACTTCGACTTCCTGGGCGCACTCACCTCCACGCTCGGCATGGTGGCGCTCGTCTACGGCTTCATCCGCGCCGCGCAGGAGGGCTGGCGGGACGCGCTGACCCTCACGTCGTTCGGCGTCGCGGTGGTCCTGCTGATCACGTTCGTCCTGATCGAGCGCAGGTCGCGGCAGCCCATCACCCCGCTGCACATGTTCGCCGACCGCAACCGCGCGGGCACGTACGGCATCATGCTCTGCCTCGCCGCGGCGATCTTCGGGATGTTCTTCTTCCTGACCCTGTTCGTGCAGAGCGTCCTCGACTTCAGCCCGCTCCAGGCCGGCCTGGCGTTCCTGCCGGTCAGCGCGGTGGTCGCGGTGGCGGCCGGGTTCACCTCGCAGGGGCTGCCCAAGTACGGGCCGAAACCGTTCATGGCGTTCGGCTCGCTGTTCCTGGCCGCCGGCCTGTCCTGGCTGACCTTCACCGATGTCCACTCCACCTACGCGGGCTCGATTCTCGGCCCGATGCTGGTGTTCAGCCTCGGCATGGGCCTGCTGTTCGTCTCCCTGACCCTGATGGCGCTGTCGAACGTCGCGCCGCACGAGGTGGGCGCCGCGTCCGGACTGCTCAACGCGACGCAGCAGGTGGGCGGTTCGCTGGGTCTGTCCATCCTCGTCACCGTCTTCGGCACGGCGAGCAACAACGAGGCCCACACCCAGGTCCCGGCGTTCCTCGCGCAGGCGACCCCGCTGGAGAAGGCCCAGTTCGCCCGCACCGGCCGCCTTCCCTCGCCCTGGGGCGACCAGGTCCTCGCCTCGGGCGTCTCGGCCGGCTTCATCGTGGCCGCCGCGTTCGCGGTCGTGGCCCTGATCATCTCCCTCACCGCGATCCAGGTCCGCCCGTCCGACCTCGAACGTCTCAAGGGAGGGGCGGGTCCACCGGGGGCGGGCTGATCGACCCCGTACCCCAGTCGAACACCGGGGCGCCGCCGCCCTCCTTCGCGAACGACACCGAGGGCGCGGCGCCCCGCAGCCCGAGCGCCTCCCGCAGAAACCCGCTCATCGCCAGCGCCGCGATCTCGCACCGGTAGTCGGCCCCCGGGTACCGCAACTCATGCACCTCGACGACCAGCCCGTCGGGGTGCAGCGCCATCATCTCGGGCCCGTGCAACGCGGCCCCGAAGGCGAGCCAGGCACAGTCCTCCCAGTACAGGGGAGCGGCGGGAAGGGCGAGCGAGACCTTGCCGTGGACGGTCAGCGAGCCGTCCCGCGCCGCCGCGCTCCGGCTCACCACCTCACCCACGAGATCGGCAGCAAACCCGAAGCCCCCACGATGCACCCGAAACCTGTACGTCCGCGCCATACGACCCTGCCCCCTCGCCAGTCTTCGCGCTCTCCGCCTGGGTCAACGAGCAAGCAGGGGAGGACGGTTCCGCCCGGAGCAGTTGCCTACGTGAGACCGGCAGCCGTACCCGAGCGCACGTACGGACGTGACACGCACCCCGGATCCCTCCTGACCGGGCGCCGGGCGGTCAGGCTTCGGGTCTGAACTGTTCTTGGCGGAGGTGCGGGAGTGCGAGGAATGATGCGGCGCGTGTGGGCGGGGCTGGTCGGAGCGGTGGTGATCGGGGTCGGGGGTGCGGTGGTGCCCGCGGGGGCGGTGGGGCCGTCGCCCATGGACACGCAGTGCGATCCGTACCTGGGCGGCGGCTGGGACCTGAAGAGCTGTCTGTCCATCGTCAGCTCCACCTTCGACGGCCGCACCACGGTGAGCCGCTTCCCCGCGAACTGCGCCGGCTACCGCGTCTACCTCCTGGACGCCGACAACCATCGGATCGTCCGATCCACCAGCCTGCGCCCCTGCACCGAGCGGTACTCGCGCCACGTCTACGCGGACGCGTCGAAGTTCCCGAGCAAAATGTCGTACCTCCAGTTCAGGGCGTTCGACCGGGCGGGCCGGCTCATCCTGAAGGTGAACGGACCGGGACAGTCCTACTGACCTGCCCGGTGACTTGTCGATCCGGACCGACCGTCATCGGCCCGCACCTGTACGAGCACAGGGCCGAAGGGAGCCGGAAGGGACGGGGGCATGTCGGTGGAGGCCCCGGTCAGGGTGACGCGGGCGTTGTGCGGCGGGTCGAGCATCCCGACCGGTCGCCCGTACCGCTCGATCCCCGCCACCAGCCACCGTGCGCCACCCCGGGCTTCCCCGCCGGCCGAGAACACCTGCCCGGGACGCACGACGCCGCTCACGCACCGGACGACACACACTACGGCACCCTCGGTTGTGCCCTCGGCGGAGTGGACTTGCAGGCGCGGGTGGTCCGGTTCCTCGTCGTCCAGGAGATCCCGCAGGTAGCCGTGCAGTTCGGCCGGTAGATCGCGGGTGCGGAGCTGTTCCAGGCGCGCCAGGTGGGACCGCCGTACCTGTCCGGTGAAGGTCAGCTCGAGGATCGCGTGCAACTGGGACTCAAGCGCCACGAGATCCTGTTCTTCGGCCGCACCGGCGGCGAGGGCGGTCACCTGTGCGGTGACCTCGCTGGGCTGATACGCGCGGATCAGATCGGTGACCCGATCGGCGCCCCGCGCCCGCGTGCGCGGGCTCGCCGCCACGATCTCCCGCAGCAGCGCGACGAGTTGCCCAGACTCCATGAGTGTTCCCTCCCGTTCCCTTCCGGTGCGGGAGCGGTCCGCCCTCCCGCCCCCGAATCTCGATTGTCCGGCGTGCGGGCCGGTGCGACGATGCGGGGGTTTCCCAGGGGGAGGGGCCGAGGGGTATTGGCTGTGTTCGTCTGTGCGGAGTGTGGTGGCGTGCTCACCACGGAGGTCCTCCGGGTCGCGTTGCCGGCCCATGCGCATGCCAGTTACGGGAACGGCATACAGCTGCCCGTGCTGATGGAGGCGGGGACGTACGCCGTGGACCCGGAGCCCTGGGGGCCGCCGTGGCGGACGTGGGACGAGCTCGCTCCGGGGGAGGCCGCGCGGCGCGGTGTGTTTCTGCCGGTACCGAGGCTGTCGGACGCCCCGGCCGGCGCGGTCGTCATCGCGCCCGGTGACGTCCGCGGCACCCGGCTGATCCCCGAGCGGAGCGACGGAGGCTGCTGCGGCATGGACGGACGGGACGGCCCGAACATGGCGTGTGCCTCCTGCGCGTCCCCCGTCGCGACCCGGGTGGACGACTGCTCGCTCTGGCAGGCGGTGTGGTTCCTGCCGGACGCCGTGCGCCGGATGCCCACCGACGGGGACGCGGCAGCCCCGCTGACCTGGGAGCAAGTGGCGGAGCAGGTACCCGCGTCGGCGCCGTTCGAGCCGATCGCGACGTGGGGCGGCGGACGGTACGGAACGGGCCACTACTGGTCGTGGAACCCCCGTTGGGAGGCCGCGGCGGGGCAGGCGCTGGCCCACCTGGTCGCGGCCTCCGAGGGGCAGCGGCTGACGGTGCCCGACGGGCTCACCGCGCAGGTCTTCCAGCGTGCCCTCGACGCGCTGCTGCCCGCCGGTCCGCCCGCGCGCCGTGCCGTACTGGCCGGCCCAGGGCTGCCCGTGCCGGACGACGGCGCGGACGTGCTCCTCGTCCCGCTCCATCCGCAGACCGGCGAACCGTGGGCCCCGCCCGCTGCCGCCCGCCCGGCGTACCGGGTGCCGCTGGCCGTCGACGTGTGGCTGGCCCTGGTCCGTCCGCAGCCGCGCGGGCCCGTGCCGGAACCCGTGTCCGGCGGCCTGCCCCCGCTCGTACGGTGCGACTACCCGATCCCGCCGGGCGGGCGCGGGCACTTCTGGGTGGACCGCTGGGTGTTCCGGCGCACCGCGGCCCGGCTGCCGGCCGCACGCCACCCGTGGTTCCGCGAGGTGATCGAGCACCGCGCGGAACACGGGCGGATCCACGGCCTGTTCTAGCTCCGGAGTGGCCGGCGCGGGGGCGGCTCAGATGTCGCGGAAGATCTCGATCTGCGCGCCCACCGAGTTGAGCCGCTCCGCCAGATCCTCGTAACCCCGGTTGATGACATACACGTTGCGCAGCACCGACGTGCCGTCCGCCGCCATCATGGCGAGGAGGACGACCACCGCGGGGCGCAGCGCCGGCGGGCACATCATCTCGGCGGCGCGCCAGCGGGTCGGGCCCTCGACCAGGACGCGGTGGGGGTCGAGGAGCTGGAGGCGACCGCCGAGGCGGTTGAGGTCCGTGAGGTAGATCGCGCGGTTGTCGTAGACCCAGTCGTGGATGAGGGTCTTGCCCTGGGCGGCGGCCGCGATCGCCGCGAAGAACGGGACGTTGTCGATGTTCAGGCCCGGGAACGGCATCGGGTGGATCTTGTCGATCGGCGCCTCCAGCTTGGAGGGGCGCACCGTCAGGTCGACCAGGCGCGTGCGGCCGTTGTCGGCGACGTACTCCGTGGAACGGTCGTGGTCGAGGCCCATCTCCTCCAGCACGGCCAGCTCGATCTCCAGGAACTCGATCGGCACGCGGCGCACGGTGAGTTCGGACTCGGTGACGACGGCCGCGGCCAGCAGGCTCATCGCCTCGACCGGGTCCTCGGAGGGGGAGTAGTCGACGTCGACGTCGATGTGCGGGACGCCGTGCACGGTCAGCGTGGTCGTGCCGATGCCGTCGACGCGGACGCCGAGCGCCTCCAGGAAGAAGCAGAGGTCCTGGACCATATAGTTGGACGAGGCGTTGCGGATGACGGTCGTGCCGTCGTGGCGGGCCGCGGCGAGCAGCGCGTTCTCCGTCACGGTGTCGCCGCGCTCGGTCAGCACGATCGGGCGGTCCGGGGCCACGTCCGGCTGGACCTCGGCGTGGTAGAGCCCCTCGGTCGCCGTGATGTCGAGGCCGAAGCGGCGCAGCGCGATCATGTGCGGCTCGATCGTGCGGGTGCCGAGGTCGCAGCCGCCCGCGTAGGGCAGCTTGAAGTGGTCCAGGCGGTGCAGCAGCGGGCCGAGGAACATGATGATCGAGCGGGTGCGGCGGGCCGCCTCCGCGTCGATCGACCCCATGTCGATCGTGGCGGGCGGCACGATCTCCAGGTCGACGCCGTCGTTGATCCAGCGGGTGCGGACGCCGATGGAGTTGAGGACCTCGAGGAGCCGGTAGACCTCTTCGATGCGGGCGACGCGGCGCAGCACCGTGCGGCCCTTGTTGAGGAGGGAGGCGCAGAGCAGCGCCACGCACGCGTTCTTGCTCGTCTTGACGTCGATGGCGCCGGACAGGCGGCGTCCGCCGACGACCCGCAGGTGCATCGGGCCCGAGTAGCCGAGCGACACGATCTCGCTGTCGACGGCCTCGCCGATCCGGGCGATCATCTCAAGGCTGATGTTCTGGTTGCCGCGCTCGATGCGGTTGACGGCGCTCTGGCTGGTTCCGAGTGCCTCGGCCAACTGTGCCTGCGTCCAGCCCCGGTGCTGCCGGGCGTCACGGATGAGCTTGCCGATGCGTACGAGGTAGTCGTCTGCCATAGCGGCAGGCTATCTCAGATATGAGATGACGCATTCCGTGGGGCCCGTTCGGGTGAAGGGGCTTGACGGAGGCTCAGCGACCGCTCTCGTGACCGATGTGACCTTAGTGGCGGAAGTGGTCAATTTCAGTCATATGTGGATTTGACGGAGTGTCGCGCGGGGGTGGGGGTGGTCATGGGGACGCGGGCGCTGACGGCCGACCTCCAAGGCCTCAGGCGTCCGTCACGCAGTCCACCGCGCACCCTCGCTCCCGGAACCGCCCGCGCAGCGCCGCCGCCACATCCTCCCGTCGCGCGTACGGAAACCCGAAGTGCCCCCGCATCAGCTCCAGCACCGCATCCGTCCGCACCATCGCCGGCTCCCCGGCCCCCGCCCGTCGCCGCGCCTCGGCGATCGCCATGTCGCAGGCCCGCCTCAGCGCCACCGGGTACCGCCGCTGTTCGGCCGCGTGCGCGCGCCGCGCGTGGAAGGGCCGCCTCACCCGCCCGCCGGTCAGCAGCCCGAGCGCGACGAGCGTGATCCCTGCGGCGGCCACGAGTGCGCCGAGCATCACATTCACGGTCCACCCCCTGGAGGGAGGGTAGTCCTGACGCCATTCCAGGCCTCGTGCGGCGAGGCGAGTGCCACAGGCGGATTCGCGTGTGGCGGGATGGCGGGTGTTGAGACCGTTTTTCAACCTGTGTGCGCGAAATGTCCTTGGCCTGAACTTTTCGAACTCTTGACGATTGCTATGACCAAGCCGTTACGGTGCGCAGACGCGTGGCCGCGAGGACTGGACGGGGGCGGCTGCTTAACCGGCGGGGATTCATGTCGTTCGACGAAGAATGGGCGGAACTCAAAAACGCGGCGTCGGAACGGGGCGGCGCCATGCAGCTCAACAGCCTTCCGGCCGCGGGCGATGGCGGTGGGGCGGGCGATCTGGTCGTTCACCGGGATGCCCTCGGGCGTATCGGGAACGACGCCTACGAGTTGCGTACCCGGCTTTCCAAGGAGGGCGATCAAGCGCGACCCGCGACCTTCGATGCTGCGATCGCGCTGATCAACGGAGATTTCACGAGTGGTTCGGCTCTGCTGAAGGTGCACGACCGGTGGAACACGCACTTGAAGACGCTGCTCGATTCCTGCGGTCAGATCTCGAACCACCTGGACTACTCCAAGGCTCAGCACGCCAAGGACGAGGTGAAGGTCCAGGGTGACCTGGCATCGATCTCCAAGCTTTCCGAGTGTCTGAAGTATGGGTCTGGGGAATTCCGACATGCTCAAGTACGAAGACATCGTCGAGGCCCCCTTGGGGAAACTGAAGGCCGCCGTCGACGGCTGGACCGACATGGCGAGAGACCTGGGCCGGCTGGCGGACGACGCCAACAAGGGAATGCTGGCCCGGGCCGACGGAGCCGACTGGGCCGGCGTCAACGCGGGCGTCACCAAGGCCTTCATCGGCAAGACAGCCAAGGAGTTCGCGGACGCCGCCGCCGAGGCGAAGGGCGTGCAGCAGATCCTCGACGAGGGCCACTCGGCCTTCAAGACGGCCAAGGACCAGCTGATCGAGATCCGCGACCACGAGGGCCCGGCCGTCGGAATCCACGTGGACGGCCGGGGCAAGGTCACCGCACGCGACCCGCTCTCGGAGAGCAACGCGGCCCGGCACGATCCGGACTACCCGGACCTGTTGCGGCAGGAGCGGGAGAACATCGAGGCCTGGCAGAAGAAGATCGACCTCATCGTCGACAACTGCAACGACACCGACGTGTCCTTCAAGAACTCGCTGGAGGCCAACGTCAGCGACCGCAAGGGCTTCAGCGCCCCCAAGTACACGAAGCTGGACCAGGAGGAGGCCGACCGGGCCGCCGCTCTGGCCGCCAAGGGCCGCGACATCTCCCACACCGAACTCCAGGCCCTCAACGAACTGCTCGCGGACAACGCGAAGTCGCCGGAGTTCGCGAAGGACTTCTACAACAAGCTCGGCCCTGAGAAGTCCCTCGCCTTCTTCGGTCAGCTCTCCACGGACACGTACGAGTACGGAAAGGTCGACAAGGAGCGGCTCAAGGACGTCCAGGAACTCCAGCGCAATCTGGGCCTGAACCTCGCGACCGCCTCCCACGACAAGGAATTCAGCGACAAGTGGGGCCCGGAGCTGCGCAAACTCGGCACCGAGCGCATTCCACTGGCCAAGTACGACTCCAACGGGCCCTTCGGGTATCAGCTGCTCGGCGGCATCATGCGGTACGGGAACTACGACAAGGAGTTCCTCAATCCGATCGCGGAGCATGTGGCGCAGCTGCATCAGAAGGATCCGTACCTGTTCGCCGAGAAAAAGGTGGTGAACAGCCCGTTCAAGAACCCGTTCAATCCCTCAGGGGTGAACGGGGCGGGCTACGACCCGACGACCGCCATGCTGGAAGCACTCGGAAACAGCCCGGACGCGGCCAAGCACTTCTTCAACGATCTGCCGACCGCGTACAACGAGGACGGCACGGTCAACAAGGGTGCGACGGCCGATCTCGGGAAGGCCGACGGCCAGGCGATCGACAATTACCTGGACTTCTTCGGCTCGGACAAGTGGGAGAGCTTCCCCGACGTCAACTCGCTCGACGAGGACGAGATGAAGGGCTCCCTCAACCACATGCCCGACGCGCTGGGGCACGCGCTGGAGGCCGCGACCCTCGGCTATCCCGCCGGGCATCCGGACGCCCATGTGGTCAAGGACGAGGCCAACGCCGCGGTCATGCAGAAGGTCATGGAGAAGTACGGTTCGGACGCGGGTCTGCTCAAGACGCAGGAAGCCCTCTCCGACAGCCTCGGGACGATGGGCGCCGGCTACATCGACGACATCAACTGGGCCCTCGACAAGAACAACACGGACAGCCCCTTCGCACCGGGCGGCCAGCGGGAGGGGCACCTGACCTTCGCGGACACCCCCGACGGCAACGGCCGCAGCATCGCCCGCGGCTTCCTCAGCTCGCTCGGACAGCACCCCGACGCCTACGCCACGGTGTCGACCGCCGAGCAAGTCTACACCCGAAGTGTTCTGGAGAGCACGGTCGACGCCGACGGCAAGATCGACGAGGGCAGGGCCAGATCGGCGGTGTTCGTCGGCGCAGAGGTGCAGGGCATGCTCGACCAGTCCCGCGCGGACCAGGTCGTGGCCGAGAACCTCAAGCTCCACGAGGACTACGAGAAGGCGGTCGCCCAGCGGGCGGGCTGGGTGGAGTTCGGTGCGACTACCGGCCTCGCGGCGGGCATGGCCTTCCTGCCGGCCGCACCGGTAGTGGGCGCGGGCGCGATTCTCGTGCCACTTGTGACGGATACCTTCACCGGCGGAGCGGAACAGGGAATCAGCCAATTCGTCGGCGGCATGTCCGACAACTCGGTCGACGAGCACGAAGAGAAGGTCGAGGATCTCGCCGACGAGGAGACATCCAAGATCTACTCCTCGGGTGAGAGCTTGGCCGAAGCCCCGATGGAGCAGTTTCTGTCGCGCCACGGTGTGAAAACCGACAGTACGTTCGCCCAAGACCTCAAGCTCTCCATGACCGGCGGTTACGGAGTCGGAAACGACCGTGAGAACCAGCAGGGCAACGCCCCGGAGACGGGCTGAACGCAGAAGGGCTCAGATGATGACCACCCCCACCAGGATGCGCCGGGTCCGCCATGTGTGCGTGGCCGGCCTACTGGCGTTCGCTGTCGCGGGCTGCTCCTCGGGCGACGGTGAGGTCAAGGGGGAGGCTTCCGGCGACGCCGCGGGCGCGGAACGGGTCTGTGGCGGCTCGGTGCTGTCGAAGGAGGCGGGGGCGGCTCTCGAGGCGATCACCGGCGCTGACCGGTTCGCGGATTCCGGTAAGGGGTCCACCATGGCGACCGCCGCCTCGGAGCTGTCGGGAACGGCTCTCTCCACAACCAGCGGGGTGGGCGAAATCTGCCGTATCTACGCATCCATGGACTCGCCGGTCGATGAGCTGCGCGTCACCTGGCACCTGTACGGCAGTGGTCCGGACGAGCCTTCCGCCCCGAAGTTCACCCTCTTCCCGATGGGTGAGCGGGCCGGCGGCGCGACCGATGGGGCCTTCGTCTCCTTTGCCTGCCGCGGCAAGGGTGAACCCGAATCCTCTGTTGAGCACATCACTGTCTCTGTCGACAGCGCGAGCCTGCCCAAGAAGACCGACGGCGATCCCCGGGAGCTGAAGCGTGCCTACGTGACTGTCGCCCACTCCTTCTCTCTGGCCCTGGCCAAGGAACTGGCCTGCGTCGACGACGGCGGCTTGAAGACCCGCCCGGCGCTCAACCCCGCGTAGGGCTCTGACCATGACCACGCCCACCAGGATGCGCAAGGTCCTTTGTTTCTCTGTCGCCGGGCTGTTCGCGCCGGCCCTCGCCGGCTGCGGCTCGGGCGGCGGAGGGACTGCGGCCCCGACGCCCGGCTACACCGCGCGCGCGGTGTAGCTCTGCGGAGGTTCTGTGCTGTCGAAGGACGCCGATCAGGCCCTCGAAGTGATCACCGGCTCCGACTGGTTCGAACCCACGAACGAGAAGACCACTGTCGCGGCCGCCGCAGCGGAGCTGTCCGGCACGACCGACACCACGACCAGAGCGAACGGGGACATCTGCGGGATCTACCCGCCGTACGATTCGCCCGTCGATGAGCTGCGCCTCACCTGGGCCACGTGGGACACCGCCCCGGAGGGTCCGCCCGCTTCGAAGTTCACCTTGTTCCCGATGGGCGAGCAGGCCGGCGGCGCGATCAACGCCGCCTTCGTCTCCTTCGCCTGCCGCGCCGAGGGCAAGCCCGCCTCCGAGGCTGTCCACATCACCGTCGACGTCGAGAACTCGGACGTGATCCATGAGCCCGAGGGTGATCCTGGGCGGCTGAAGCGTGCCTATGTGACCCTCGCCCACTCCTTTGCGACGGCCCTGGCCAAGGCGCTCGACTGCGTCGACACGGGCGGCCTGAAGCCCCGTCCCTCCCTGTAGCACTGGTGGACCGCCCGGTGCCGTACGACGATGGGAAGGCTGGGCGGGTAGGCGCGCGGCGAAGGGACGGGTGGCGCCGCTTGATGGCGCCGTTCGGTGATGTACTAGAGTTATCTCGACATCGAGATATCTGCCGAGGCGTGCCGCATTCGCACGACCTCGCCGCCCCGAGGGGTAAGGGTTACCTAACTAAGCCTTACCTTAGCGGATCGGCGAGCACGTCGTGTCGGCAGGATGTGGTGGAACGCGCACATATATGAAGGAGACTGTCGTGTCGGCGAACAGCTTCGACGCCCGCAGCACGCTGCGCGTGGGCGACGAGTCGTACGAGATCTTCAAGCTGGACAAGGTCGAGGGCTCCGCGCGCCTCCCTTACAGCCTGAAGGTCCTCCTGGAGAACCTGCTCCGCACCGAGGACGGCGCGAACATCACCGCCGACCACATCCGTGCCCTCGGCAACTGGGACTCGCAGGCCCAGCCCGCCCAGGAGATCCAGTTCACGCCGGCCCGCGTGATCATGCAGGACTTCACCGGTGTCCCGTGTGTCGTGGACCTCGCGACCATGCGTGAGGCCGTCGCGGCCCTCGGCGGCGACCCGGCGAAGATCAACCCGCTCTCCCCGGCCGAGATGGTCATCGACCACTCCGTCATCGCCGACAAGTTCGGCACGAGCGACGCCTTCAAGCAGAACGTGGACCTGGAGTACGGCCGCAACCGCGAGCGGTACCAGTTCCTGCGCTGGGGCCAGACGGCCTTCGACGACTTCAAGGTCGTCCCGCCGGGCACCGGCATCGTGCACCAGGTCAACATCGAGAAGCTGGCCCGCACGGTCATGGTCCGTAACGGCCAGGCCTACCCCGACACCCTGGTCGGCACCGACTCGCACACCACGATGGTCAACGGCCTGGGCGTCCTGGGCTGGGGCGTCGGCGGCATCGAGGCCGAGGCCGCCATGCTCGGCCAGCCGGTCTCCATGCTGATCCCGCGCGTCGTCGGCTTCAAGCTGACCGGCGAGCTCCCGGCCGGCACCACCGCCACCGACCTCGTGCTCACGATCACCGAGATGCTGCGCAAGCACGGTGTCGTCGGCAAGTTCGTCGAGTTCTACGGCGAGGGCGTCGCCGCCACCTCCCTGGCCAACCGCGCCACCATCGGCAACATGTCGCCGGAGTTCGGCTCCACCGCCGCGATCTTCCCGATCGACGACGAGACCCTGAACTACCTGCGTCTGACCGGCCGTGACGCCCAGCAGGTCGCGCTCGTCGAGGCGTACGCCAAGGAGCAGGGCCTCTGGCTGGACCCGGCCGCCGAGCCGGACTTCTCCGAGAAGCTCGAGCTGGACCTCTCCACGGTCGTCCCGTCGATCGCCGGCCCGAAGCGCCCGCAGGACCGCATCGTCCTCGCGAACGCCGCCGAGCAGTTCAAGCACGACGTGCTGAACTACGTCTCCACCGCCGACGAGGCGGGCGAGGAGTCCTTCCCGGCCTCCGACGCCCCGGCCGCCACCAACGGCACCCCGTCGAACCCGGTCACCGTGACCGCCCCCGACGGCTCGACGTACACGATCGACCACGGCGCCGTCACCGTCGCCGCGATCACCTCCTGCACCAACACGTCGAACCCGTACGTGATGGTCGCCGCCGCGCTCGTCGCGAAGAAGGCCGTCGAGAAGGGCCTGACCCGCAAGCCGTGGGTCAAGACCACCCTCGCCCCGGGCTCGAAGGTCGTCACCGACTACTTCGACAAGGCCGGTCTGACGCCGTACCTCGACAAGGTCGGCTTCAACCTGGTCGGCTACGGCTGCACCACCTGCATCGGCAACTCGGGCCCGCTGCCCGAGGAGGTCTCGAAGGCCGTCAACGACCACGACCTCGCCGTCACCTCGGTCCTCTCCGGCAACCGGAACTTCGAGGGCCGCATCAACCCCGACGTCAAGATGAACTACCTGGCGTCCCCGCCGCTGGTCGTCGCGTACGCCATCGCGGGCTCGATGAAGGTCGACATCACCAAGGACGCCCTCGGCACGGACCAGGACGGCAAGCCGGTCTACCTGGCCGACCTGTGGCCCTCCGAGGCCGAGGTCAACGACGTCGTGGCCAACGCCATCGGCGAGGACATGTTCGACAAGTCCTACGAGGACGTCTTCGCGGGCGACGCCCAGTGGCAGGCCCTGTCGATCCCGACCGGCAACACCTTCGAGTGGGACGCCGAGTCGACCTACGTCCGCAAGCCCCCGTACTTCGAGGGCATGGGCATGGAGCCGGCCCCGGTCGCCGACATCACCGGTGCCCGCGTCCTGGCCAAGCTGGGCGACTCGGTCACCACCGACCACATCTCGCCCGCCGGCGCCATCAAGGCCGACACCCCGGCCGGCCAGTACCTCACCGAGCACGGTGTGGAGCGTCGTGACTTCAACTCCTACGGCTCGCGCCGAGGCAACCACGAGGTCATGATCCGCGGCACGTTCGCCAACATCCGCCTGCGCAACCAGATCGCGCCGGGCACCGAGGGCGGCTACACCCGCGACTTCACCCAGGCCGACGCGCCGGTGTCGTTCATCTACGACGCCTCGCAGAACTACCAGGCCCAGGGCACCCCGCTGGTCATCCTGGGCGGCAAGGAGTACGGCTCCGGCTCCTCCCGCGACTGGGCCGCCAAGGGCACCGCGCTCCTCGGCGTCAAGGCCGTCATCACCGAGTCGTACGAGCGCATCCACCGCTCGAACCTCATCGGCATGGGCGTCCTGCCGCTCCAGTTCCCGGCCGGCCAGAACGCCGACTCCCTCGGCCTGACCGGCGAGGAGACCTTCTCCATCACCGGCGTCACCGAGCTCAACAACGGCACCACGCCGAGCACGGTCAAGGTCACCACCGACACGGGCGTCGAGTTCGACGCGGTCGTCCGCATCGACACCCCCGGTGAGGCCGACTACTACCGCAACGGCGGCATCATGCAGTACGTGCTGCGCAACCTGATCCGCAAGTAGGCATCAGGCTCGGCAGGGCAGTCGAGGGCCGCATCCCCGGGGACGGGGGTGCGGCCCTCCGCCGTGCTCAGCGGTACCGGAAGATGATCCGGCCGCGCGTCAGGTCGTAGGGGCTGACCTCCACGAGCACCCGGTCGAACGGCAGGATCTTGATGTAGTTCTTCCGGATCTTGCCGCTGATGTGCGCCAGCACCGTGTGCCCGCTCTTCAGCTCCACCTGGAACTTGGCGTCGCGCAGGCACTCCATGACGGTGCCCTCGATCTCGATACCGCGGTTCGTCTTCGACATCAGCGGAGCACCATTTCCACGTTGCCGCCGGCGCGCTCGGCGCCGACGCTCTCGAACAGGGCCAGGGCCGCCTCGTTGCGGTCGCCGACCTCGGCGGACACCGCCTCCGTCCCGGACGCGTGCAGGGAGCCGAGCACCTCGGCGAGCAGCGCCCGCGCGACACCCCGGCGCTTCCGGTCGGCGCGGACCGCGAGGAGACCGATCCGCGGCTGCCGCGGCACCGGTGCGAGCCGCAGCAGTCCGACGTAACGCCCGGACTCCTCGGCCACCGTGTACTTCGTCGGGTCCGTCACGACGGCGTCGTCGAGGCGGGGCAGCACCTCGGCCGGCATCTCCTGCCAGCCGACCGAGGCCCCGACCTCCTCCCGGACCGCGCGGTCCAGTTCACGCAGCGGGTCCCGCTCCGGAGCGCCGAAGGGCAGGAGCGTCACGCCCGACGGCGGACGGACCGCGCCGAGGCCGGTGACCTGCGGGTCGGTGGGAACGATGTACACGCCCTCGCGGCGCGCGACGGTGAAACCGGCGTGCTCCCAGCGGGACATGAGGTCCGTATCGGCCTCGTCGACCACCGTGTACAGGGGGCGGGGGAGTGCCGCCGGCATGGCCTCGACCAGCGGGCCGAAGAGCGCGTCCTGCCAGACGTCGACGCCGAGGAAAAGCCGTCCGTCGTGCCGCCGCCAGGCCTCACCGCGGCCGACCACCAGGTCGTCCACCAGCGCGTGCCACTGAAGATCGGCGACGCGCGTGATCACCGCGGAGCCGGTCAGTTCTGTTGATTCCATAGGTCTTCACCTTTTCGGGATCGCCATGTCGAAAGCGCTCCCGGGCGACCTATGTCAATCGCCTGACCGTGGGGAAAGGAGGAGCACCCACTTGCCTTCTCTGTACATGGGTCTCACCTCCAAGGGCCGCGTCACGGTTCGTGCGAGACACTAAGCGCCGTGACGCGACCCTGTCCAACCAATTAACCGGGCAATGAATCAGCCGAGCAGTTCCACCTCCGCCACCGTCGCCGCGCCACCCGCGAACACCAGCCGGTAGTGGCGGTATGCGCCCGGGTCGCTCACGCCGAACACGCGCGTCTGCCGGTCCCAGGCGAACGACTCGTCCGAGCGCGCGTCGAGCGTCTTCCAGGACGTCCCGTCGTCCGACCCCTCCAGCTTCCAGCCCGCCGGGGCCTTCGCCCGGTCCTCGGACGTCAGCGTGTACTGCACCGCCCGAGCCCCGTCCGCGCCGACCGGCAGCTCCACCGACTCCGAACTCGCCGAGGTGGCCGAGGAGTTGTCGAACAGCGGACCCGAGCCCTTCGTGACGTCCGCCCGCGGGGCCGGCACCTTGTCGTCCTGCGTGATCGAGGTCGGCGCCGCGTCCTTGCCCGAGCCCCACGCCGACGGCTCGTCGCCCATCGCGAACTCGATGACGCCACCCTTCGACACGACCGAGTGGGGCAGCGAAGTCTTCGACCAGGTCCGGCCGTTGACCTTCACACCCTGCACGTACACGTTCTTCGCGCTGTTCCGCGGCGCCTTCACGACGAGGTCCTCGCCGTTCTCCAGGTGCAGCGTCATCTTCGTGAACTGCGGGGAACCGATGGCGTACTCGCCGCTTCCCATGACGAGCGGATAGAAGCCCATCGAGGAGAAGAGGTACCAGGCGGACTGCTCGCCGTTGTCCTCGTCACCGTGGTAGCCCTGGCCGATCTCGCTGCCCGTGTAGAGACGCGAGAGCACCTCGCGGACCTTCTCCTGCGTCTTCCAGGGCTGCCCGGCCGCGTCGTACATGTACGTGACGTGGTGCGCGACCTGGTTGGAGTGCCCGTACATGCCCATCCGCACGTCCCGGGCCTCCGTCATCTCGTGGATGACCCCGCCGTACGAGCCGGCGACCTCCGCCGAACCGGTCTCCGGCGTCGCGAAGTACGTGTCCAGCTTCTTCGCGAGCCCGTCCCGGCCGCCGTACAGATTGGCCAGGCCCCGGCTGTCCTGGACCGCCGTGAACGCGTAGCCCCAGGCGTTCGTCTCCGTGTAGTCGTGACCCCAGATCCGCGGGTCGAAGTCCGCCGACTTCACACGCCAGTCGCCCTGGGCGTCCTTGCCCTGGAAGAAGCCGGTGCCGGCCGCCTTGCCGTCGAACATGTTCACGTAGTCGCGGGCCCGGTTCAGGAAGTACTCCGACTCCTCCCGGTACTTCTTGTCGCCCGTCTTCTTGTAGAGCGCCTGGCCCATCCGCGCGATGCCGTAGTCGTTGAGGTAGCCCTCCAGCGCCCACGACAGGCCCTCGTGCGTGTCCGTCGACGTGTAGCCGAGGAACGGAGAGGTCTCCATGCCCTTGCGGCCCACGCCCGAGGACGGCGGCACCACGGTCGCGTTCTTGACGGCCGCCTTGTACGCCGCCTCGGCGTCGAAGCCCCTGACGCCCTTCACGTACGCGTCGGCGAACGCGACGTCCGACGACGTGCCCGTCATCAGGTCCGCGTACCCGGGCGAGGACCAGCGCGAGATCCAGCCGCCGTCCCGGTACTGCTGCACGAACCCGTCGACCAGCTCACCCGCCTTCTTCGGAGTGAGCAGCGAGTACGCGGGCCAGGTCGTCCGGTACGTGTCCCAGAAGCCGTTGTTGACGTACGGCTTCCCCTCCACGATCTTCGCGCCCGTGTGCGTCGGGGTGTCCGGACCCGGCATCGGGGAGAACGGCGAGGCGTACTTGTACGTGCCGCCCTTGTCGCCCGCCGAACGGACCTTCTCGAAGCCCGAGTTGGGGTACAGGTACAGGCGGTACAGCGAGGAGTAGAGCGAGGTGAGCTGGTCGTCCGTCGCGCCCTCGACCTCCACCTTCCGCATCAGCGTGTCCCACTGGGCCCGCGCCGCGTCCCGCACCTGCGCGAACGACCGCTGCTCCGGCACCTCCTGCGCCAGGTTGTCGGCCGCCTGGTCGATGCTGATGAGCGAGGTCGCCAGGCGCAGCGTCACCGTGCGGTCCTTGCCGGCGTCGAAGGTGAAGTGCCCCTTCACGCCCTGCGACGCGGCCTCCTTCACCGGCTTGTCGAAGACGCCGTACACGAACAGCCGCGTCGCGCCCGTCGACAGCCCCGACTTCACGTCCGAGTAGCCGGTGACGACCCCCTTGTCCCGGTCGAGCGTGAGGCCGCCCTGCTCGGAGACGTTGTCGAAGACCACGCTCGCGTCGTCGCCCGGATAGGTGAAGCGCAGCGCCGCCGCATGATCGGTGGGGGCCATCTCGGCCTTCACACCGTTCTCGAACGTCACCCCGTAGTAGTAGGGGCGGGCCGTCTCGTTCTCGTGCCGGAAGGGCAGCGCGCGGCCCGCCCGGGACGTGTCGACCGTCTTCGCCGCCGACGGCATCATCTGGAACGTCTGGCGGTCACCCATCCACGGACTCGGCTCGTGGCTCGCCGCCAGCGCCTCCATCGTGGGCAGGTTGTCCTTGTTGTTGTCCCGCGCGTAGTCGTAGAGCCAGCTCAGCGAGCCCGCGTTGGTCACCGGCGTCCAGAAGTTGAAGCCGTGCGGGACGGCCGTCGCCGGGAAGGTGTTGCCGCGCGAGAAGCCGCCGCTGGAGTTCGTGCCGCGGGTCGTCGACGCGTAGTCGCTCAGGTGCGCCTTGGGTTCGGCGGGCTTCGCCCGCTCGATGGCGAGGTCGTCGAGCCAGCCGCGGAACTTCGCCGGGCCCTTGGGGGAGTCGTACGCGACGAGGATCCGGTCGACCGTCTTCCCCGCGGCGACCGAGCCGATCCCGGAGCGCACCGCGTTCCACTGGTTCACGTACAGCCGCTTCGCCGCGCCCTGCCCCTGCGGCGTCAGGAGACCGCCGTGGGAGTCGACGGCCTTCAGGTCGCTCAGGTACGTGCCGTCGGTGAAGGCCAGGTCGACCGAGACGTTCGTGGCGTCGTAGTCGAGGTCCTTGTCGGCCATCTGCGGAAAGATCTTGTACGACAGCTCGGTGTCCTTCTCCACCGCCACGTCGACGTCGAACACCTTGTTGTACGAGTACGCGCGCCCGTCCGTCTTGTGCGTGCCCGCGTACCGCAGCGCGCGCACGCCGGTGAAGCCCGCGCCCACCTTCGCCGTCGGCGAGCCGCCCGGACCCTTGTCGACGAGCGAGAGCATGTCCTCGGGGGCCGGGGCCTGTTCGTCGCCCGTGGACAGCTGGAGGTCGGCGAGCTGCGTGATGTCCGGCGCGCCGTTGTTCTTCGTGAACTCGATCCGGAAGTGCGCGTACGCGGCCGGCTTCTCGATCGCGTACGTCTTCGTCTCGAAGCGCGCCCCGAAGCTCTCCCCGGTACGGCTGTCGAGCGTGGTCCACGTCGTGCCGTCCGCCGAGCCCTTGAGGACCCAGTCCTTCGGGTCACGCTCGTCGTGGTCGTTCGCCGAGGTCAGCGCGTACTTGCGGACCTCCACGGGGGAGTCGAGGTCGTACTCGACCCAGGCCGTCGGCGCGAAGGCCAGCCACTTCGTACTGGACTCCCCGTCGACCAGGTTCTCCTTGGTCTCCCCGCCGCCCGCGTTCTCCGCGCTGGCCCGGACCTCGGTGACGTGCCCGTTCACATTGCCGGGGATCCCGGCGACGTAGCCGCCGTCGACGCCGCTCGCGCGCTTCTTCCCGTCGGCGTCCGTGTCGACCGTGTTCAGCCAGTCCGGCGCGGGCTGGCCCGCCTCGAAGGAGGAGCTGAACCCCTGCGCCGCGTCCCCTTCCCGGTCGGGCCGCGGGGCCGCCGCGCCCTGCCCCGCGGTGGTCAGGACCAGGGCCGCCGCCCCCAGTACCGCCGTGACGCCGAGCCGCTGCCGGCTCCGGCCGGTTCTGTACCGGCCCGTTCTGTGCCCCGTGCTTCCCCTGCTTCCGCCCTGCATCCCTGCACCCTCCCGGCGCGCTCGGACAACGTTGTCAGCTTGGTGCGCAGGGTCCAGTAGTGCGGCAAGTGGTCAAGGGTGTCAAGGGTGTTGAGCCGTACGGGCCGCCACGTCCGGTGAGGACTCGCTCGGGTGTACGGGGCACGGAAACGCGCCCTGCGTTCGACCTTCGAACGCGGGGCGGCCGGTCGCGCGGCGGATCACCGGCACGGGAGGTGCCGTGGCTTGTTTCTGTGAGGTCTCAACTCGGAAAAGACCGACGTCCAAACCTGCATTCGATCTTGCCCACCCCGCGGGAAGTGGACTATACCTGTCGGCGTCTGGCCCGGCCGGTGCGAACCGGCCGCGGACGGACCCGGGGAACGGGGGGAGAGCGGCGGGGGCGCGAGCGCGCGGTCCGTCGGGTTCCCCCCTTGCCACCGGTTGTCATCGCAGCACTCAGCTCCAACCGTGTTTCCCCTCCGCGAGGGGCACGACACAGCACAGCACCGCGGTGCCGGGGAGGATCCGGTTCACCGCCTGAGTCCTGGAGAAGGCGAGGACTTGAGCATGGGTTCCACCCCCGGCGTACGCCATCGCGATCTGACCGAGCGGGGCGCGACCGTCGCTCCGGCCGCGGCCCCCGCGACCGCACTTCCGGCATCGCTCAGCTGATCACCCTCGGTGCCGCCGAACGGCACCGGGACGACGGCGAAACGCCCTGGCGCACAGCTCCGCGGACCCCTCCGGCGGAGACCCGCACCTGGGGCGCGCTCAACGAGACGTGCGGCGAGGGCCGGGCCGACCCGGCCCGCCGGCCGCACACGCAGCACACCCGTACAGCTCCAACCGATCAGTGAGGATGCAGAGATGACCATTCGTGCCGGCTCTCTTGACAGGCGGACGCTCCTGCGCGGAGCGATCGCAACCGCGGCGATGGGTTCGTTCGCGGTGGCGTGTGGCTCTCCCTCCGGCAAGGGCGATGGCGGCGGCGGTGGCCCCAAGGGCGAGAAGAGCGCCACGAACCCGTTCGGCGTCGCCAAGAACTCCACGGTCGACGCGGCCATCTTCGACGGTGGCTACGGCACCGACTACGTCGACTACACCAACCAGGTCGTCGGCAGCCAGGTCAAGGGCCTCAAGGTCAAGGTCAAGCCCGTCGTGGACATCGCGCCGGAGCTCCAGCCCCGCTTCGTCGGCGGCAACCCGCCGGACCTCATCGACAACTCCGGTGAGGACCAGATCGGCTTCCTCGGCATCCTCGACCAGCTCGAGGAGCTCGACGACGTCTTCGAGGCCAACACCTACGAGGGCAAGAAGATCGCCGACCTCGTCTACCCCGGCGTCAAGGGCCCCGGCACGTTCAAGGGCAAGTTCGTCGGGCTCAACTACGTGATGACGGTCTACGCCGTCTGGTACTCGAAGACGCTGTTCGAGGCCAACGGCTGGACCCCGCCGAAGACGTGGGACGAGGCGCTCGACCTCGGCCAGAAGGCGAAGAAGAAGGGCAAGTACCTCTTCGTCCACGGCAAGGAGGCGGCGACCTACTACCGCACGCTCCTGATCGACTCGGCGATCAAGGAGGGCGGCGACGAGGTCCGGCTCGCGCTGGAGAACCTGGAGAAGGGCTGCTGGTCGCACCCGGCCGTCCAGGGCGTGATCAAGGTCATGGAGACCATGGTCAAGCAGAAGATGTTCGTCCCCGGCGGCTCCGGCACCCAGTTCCAGAAGGCGCAGGCGCTCTGGAGCAACGACCAGAAGGCGCTGCTCTACCCGTCCGGTGGCTGGATCGAGAACGAGATGAAGAAGGCCACCAAGGCCGACTTCCAGATGACCGGCTTCCCGTCGATGACGCTCACCGACAAGCCGAAGATTCCCTACGAGGCGATCCGCGCCGCCGCGGGCGAGCCGTTCATCGTGCCCAAGAAGGGCAAGAACCCGGCCGGCGGCAAGGAGGTCCTGCGGGCGATGCTGTCCGAGAAGGCGGCCGCCAACTTCTCGAAGACGAAGCTTGCCCCGACGATCGTCAAGGGCACCGTGCCCGCCGACGGTTACGGGTCCTCGGCCCTCGTCGCGCAGACGAAGATGCTCGAGGCCGCCGGCACCAACATCTTCACGTACAACTTCGTCGAGGCGTACGGGATGAACACGGACCAGCTGGTGCCGTTCAACTCGTTCCTCTCCGGCGACATCGACGGCAAGGGGCTGACCTCGGCCCTGCAGAAGATCTCCGACAAGATCCGGGAAGACGACTCCGTCGACAAGATCAAGGTCAGCTAGCACCGCGATGAAAGAAACGACCACCATCTCCGACACCGCGAGCCGCCGGCCGGCGCCGGCCGCTCGCGGTGGGCGGCCCCGGCGCCGCAAGCTCACCTTCGACCGGGTGACGTTCTTCCTCGCGTTCCTCGGTGTCCCGCTGGCCATCTTCGTGCTCTTCGTCCTGTACCCGTTCGTCCAGGCGATCTTCTGGGCGATGACCGACTGGCGTGGCTTCAGCCCGGACTACGAGTTCGTCGGCCTGGACAACTTCACCAAGATGTTCCAGGACGACGTCTTCGTGAAGGCGTTGCGCAACATCGCGCTCCTCGCGGTCTGTGTGCCGCTGGTGACGTTGACGCTCGCCCTGGGGGTCGCGGTGGCGGTCACCCTGGGCGGTCCCAGCAAGGGCCCAGTCCGGGGCATCAAGGGAGCGTCCTTCTACCGGATCGTCTCGTTCTTCCCCTACGTCGTGCCCGCGATCATCGTCGGCCTGGTCTGGGCGCAGATGTACGACCCGAACGCCGGCCTGATCAACGGCGTCCTCACCGGGCTCGGCCTCGACGGGTTCGACAAGTTCGCCTGGCTGGGCGAGACGGCGAGCGCGATGCCGGCCCTGATGTTCGTCATCGTCTGGGGGCTCGTCGGGTTCTACGCGGTGCTGTTCATCGCCGCGATCAAGGGCGTCCCCGCCGAGCTGTACGAGGCGGCCAGGATCGACGGAGCCGGCCGGTTGCGGATGACGCTCTCGGTCACCCTGCCGTCGATCCGGGACACGGTGCAGACGGGGTACATCTACCTGGGCATCGCCGCGCTCGACTCGTTCGTCTACGTCCAGGCGATGCTGCCGGGCGGCGGCCCGAACAACTCGACCCTGACGATCAGCCAGCGGCTGTTCAACGTCGCCTTCGCGAAGCAGCAGTTCGGGCTCGCCACCGCGATGGGGGTCGTCCTCGCCGTCGTCACCCTGGTGTTCGCGGCGCTGGTGTTCCTCGTCAACCGCCTGACCGGCGGCGGCGAGGGCGAGGGCAGAAAGAAGGCGCCCGGGGCCAAGGCTCGGCGCAGCGCAGCCAAGGGAGGTGCCCAGTGAGCGCCGTAGTCGCCGACCGGGAGCAGACGGCGGAACGCAAGCCGGCACGTGACCGCAAGCTGACGCGCGCCGCCGCGAACAGCGACCGCCGGTTCGCGGTGATCTCGCACACCCTGCTGATCCTGTGGTCCGTGATCGTGATCGTGCCCATGCTGTGGGTGCTGGTGTCGTCGTTCAAGACGACCAAGGAGATCCTGTCGTCGCCGTTCGCCCTGCCGAAGAAGTGGCGGTTCGAGAACTACGCGCACGCGTGGACCGACGCGAGCATCGGGAAGTACTTCCTCAACTCGGTGATCATCGTCGTCTGCGCGCTGGTCCTGGTCATGCTGCTGGGCGCGATGTGCGCCTACATCCTGGCCCGGTTCGAGTTCCCCGGGCGCCGGCTGATCTACTACGTGATGCTCGCCGGGCTGACCTTCCCGGTCTTCCTGGCGATCGTGCCGCTGTTCTTCCAGCTCCAGAACTTCGGGCTGCTGAACACGCGGCCGGGGCTGATCCTCACGTACGTCGCGTTCGCGCTGCCGTTCACGATGTTCTTCCTCTACTCGTTCTTCCGGTCGCTGCCGCACGACGTCTACGAGGCCGCGCTGATCGACGGCGCGGGTGACTGGCGGGCGTTCTTCCAGGTGATGCTGCCGATGGCCAAGCCGGGCATGGCCGCGGTGGCGATCTTCAACTTCCTGGGCCTGTGGAACCAGTTCCTGCTGCCGGTGGCACTCAACACCGACCAGGACAAATGGGTACTGACCCAGGGGATGGCCGCCTACGCGTCCTCACAGGTCTACGACATCGACTACGGCGGGCTGTTCGCGGCGATCGTGGTCACGGTGGTGCCCGTACTGATCGTGTACATCATCTTCCAGCGGCGGATCGCCGGTTCGGTGTCGCAGGGCACCTTCCGCTGACGCACACCGGCGCGCGGCACCCGCAGTAAGACAGGGGTCGGGGCCCCGGGAGGACCCTCCCCCGGGGCCCCCCCCCCTGGTTAAAGCGGATAGGGAGAGGC